>NZ_JBYCLB010000575.1:0-4584 GCF_057473705.1 Mycobacterium sp. TH-M15
CCTGGGCGAACGCGTCCAGCAGCGCCAGGATGCGCTCGGGGTCGGCGTTGCTCACCGACACCATCGCCGGACGATCGCCCAGGATCGAGATGCCGCGCCGGCGTGCTACCAGTGTCCCGGCCGCGCCGATCAGCTGGGCCATCGCCAGCAACTGCACGTCGTCGGCGCCGCCGGTCTTCACCGACTCGACGCCCAGCACCCCCTGCGAATGCCCGGCGACCGCCACCGGCGGGGTGGCCGTCAGGTCCAGCCCCTGGCGGGCCAGCGCCCGCACGGCGGCGATCTGGGTGAGCAGCACGCCGGGCACCGACACCGCCGCCGAGGTCAGTTGCTTGGCCGACGGGACCGCGTCCTCGGCGGCCAGCGACCGAACCCAGTGCAGCGGCTCGAACCCGATCGGCCGGACAACGACGAGTTCCTTGGCGATCGGCTCCAACAGCAGGTCGGCCTCGCCGACCAGCGTCGTCAGCTCGGCTTCGACGCCGGCCCCGGAAACCAGCTCCTCGAGCGTCTCCAGCCACGCGCTGCCCTGACCCCCGAAGGCCACCGCGTAGGGCTCGCCACCGGCGAGGCGATCCACCAGGGCCGCCGGGGCGCTGCCGCGGCGCCCGGACTCGGCGCCCGCACGGTCAGCGAAAACCCGGTCATCCTCGTGGATCGTCACGGTACGTATCTCCCTGTTTCGTCTAGGTCGTTTCGTCTAGGTCTATGCCATGCCTCAACCGGCCGGGCCACATCGCCCACCCGGTCGTCTCCCCCGACAGTCGGCTCGGGCAGCTCTGGGCGCCCGGGACCGACCGGCTGGCAATAAGAGTGTCATAAGAAGCTGTGCCGTTTCTGCAGCTAGAAGGTTACTGATGAGTTCTACGCGCGAGTAACTGTGCGCCAGGTAACACCTGGTCGAACACCGCGCGCAAATGGCCGCACCAAACGTCCTGCGTGCACGCGGTTACGGTCGGGTAACCACAACTGCGCAGATCAAGGCAGTATTGTTACCTAATCGTTATATAACGCCTCGACGTCGCCACCGTGGCGTCGGCCTGCCGGCAGGGTAGGGTCGGCCACCGACCGGCCACCGGAGGCGCCTCGGCGGAGTTTGCTGGGGAACCGCTGGTCCACCTGCCGGGCGTCACGCCCACTGGCCGAATCCGGGCTTGAGCACGTGGTTGACGTCGACGCCGACCCCGCCGACCTGGCGGGCGTCGACCTCGACCTGATGCAGGTGCGCCGCCGGATGCGCCGGCCCCTGCGGCGACCCCCAGTTGTGCTGCCAGAAATACGACCCGATGCCATCCTGGATCGCCCACTCGATGGTCTTCGAGTTGGCGTACACCCCGGTCCGCTGGTGCCCGATCACCGACTCCCAGCCCCGCAGGTACGGGGCCACCTGGGCCGTGTACTGGTCGTAGGACGGGTCGTCGTCGATGGACGCGTAGACCGGCGCGTCGGTCGGGCCGCCGGCAGCGGTATGCAGCTCCCAGCCGCGTTGGGCGTGTCGGACACCGGCCGCCTCCCCACCGAGCCAGTCGGCGGTCTGCTGTTTGCCGTACTGGTAGCAGGAGACGATCTGGAGTCCGTTGCCGTGCAGGTCGGTCGCCTCGGCCAGTTGCAACGGCTTGCCGAGCATCCAGTCGGCGCCGGGACGGCGGTCGGAGACGTAGCGAATCGCCCCGGCGGCGCCGACGGACCGCAGGTCAGCGGCGGGGATGACACCGGCCGCGTAGTCGAGCAGGATGCCCAATGGTTCCGCCGAAGCCGGCGCCGGGGCCAGCGCTGCCGTCGTGGCGCCGAGACCCAGGGCGGCCGGTGCGGCCGCGGCCAGCTTCAGCAGGTCACGCCGGGAAACCAACACGTGCCACAGGGTACGACAGCCGAGTCGGCGCCGTGCCAATTACGCCACGCCGGCCGGGATTCGTGGTGCCCGGCGGCATCCTGGGCAGAATCAACGGAACGTCGATCTGGGCTGCGAAAGGCGTTCAATACAACGTGCGTGCCTGGCTGGTCAGCTGGCCCTGGGCCTGACCCGTTGCAGCAGCTGGGCGAGCACGCCGCCGGGGACGCGCCGAGCCGCGCATCGCCGGGATCGGGGAACGTCCCGGTTTTGGGCGACGACGGGCGGACGTGCCAATATCTACGCATGGGTAACTTGGTTCGCATCGTCGGCGTCGCGACGGTCCTGGGCGCGGCCCTGGTCAGCGCCCCGCTCGATTCCCCGTCCGCGGCGGCCGAGGGCTGCCCGGACGCCGAGGTGGTGTTCGCCCGCGGATCCGGTCAGCCGGTCGGCCTGGGCGACGTCGGGGACGCCTTCCTCGCCGCCCTGCGCGAGCAGGTGCCCGGCAAGTCGATCCAGGACTATCCGGTGAACTACCCGGCGACCTACGACTTCGCCACCAGCCCGGGCATCGGTGTCCAGGACGCCTCGGCGCACATCCAGGGCACGATCACCAACTGCCCGAAGACCCAGATCGTGCTCGGCGGATACTCGCAGGGCGCCGGGGTGATCGAGCTGGCGAGCAATTCGATGCCGGCCGAGGTGGCCGACCACGTCGCCGCGGTGGCACTGTTCGGCCCGCCGACCGCTATCAGCGGATGGTCGAATTCGGTGACGAACGGTCAGGTGCCGACACTGGCCGCGGCCTACCAACCCAAGAGCATCTCGCTGTGCACCCAGGACGACGTGGTCTGCGCGGCCAGCGGGAACATCCTGGCGCACCTGCAGTACATCCCGACCAAGACGGACGAAGCTGCGACTTTCGTCGCGGATCGGCTCAAGAGCCAGTAACGTCACCGACGTGGCCTGGACTCGCCTCACCGTCGCGGCGACCTTCGTGGCGGCCGCGGTGCTCCGCGCCGCCGGCGCGGACGCCGACGACGACAGCTACCTGACCTACCTGCGCAACCACGGGCAGGCGGTGCAGCCGAAGACGGAGAGCACCTGGGTCGCGCTGGGCAACGTGGTCTGCTCCGAGCTGCGCCAGTTCACCCCACGCGACCAGATCGCGAAGAACTACACCGGCGGGCCGGACGCCCAGATCGCCATCGACGCCGCGCAGCACGAACTCTGCCCGGACACGCTGTCGCGGGGGAACAAAATCGCCTGAGCGGGCGGTGCCCCACCGGTAGCCACTGAACACCCGGGCGCACCCGATCCGAGCCAGCCAGCGGGCGCATCACCGCTGAGTGCGGGCGGAGGGATTCGAACCCACACGCTCTTTCGAGCACCGGCACCTAAAGCCGGCGTGTCTGCCATTTCACCACGCCCGCGGGCCCAGCGATCGTAGCGCTTGACGGCACGAGGGCCGCGCACCGGTGTGCGCACATCCGCCGGCGTTATGGCGGTACCGTCGAGACGTGTCCACTACCCGGCGTCGGAGACCGGCCCTGGTCGTCTTGGTGGTGAGCGCCGCCTGCGGGTGTCTAGCGCTCGGCTGGTGGCAGTGGAGCCGCTTCCAGTCGACGTCGGGCAGCTTCCAGAACCTCGGCTACGCGCTGCAGTGGCCGCTGTTCGCCTGGTTCTGCATCTACGCCTACCGGAAATTCGTCCGCTACGAGGAGGCGCCACCGCCGGCCCGCGATACCGTCACCGAGATACCCGCGGGGCTGCTGCCCGAACGTCCGGCACCCGCCGCCGCGCCGGTCGACGATCCGGTGCTGCGCGAGTACAACAGCTACCTGGCCGAGCTTGCCGAGAACGACGAACAGAAAAGGAACACCGCATGAGCACTCCCGAAACACGCCTGCCCGTCGGCGCCGCGCCGACCGAGAAGATCCGGCCCGCCCTGACCCGCTACCGGGTGATGGCGTGGGTGACCGGCATCTGGCTGCTCGTGCTCTGCGGCGAACTCGTCTCCCACTACGTGTTCCACCACCCGGTCCTGTGGGTCACCCAGGTGCACGGAATCTTCTATTTCATCTACGTGCTGGCCGCGTTCGACCTGGCAGTGAAGGTCCGCTGGCCGGTCGGAAAGACCATCGGCGTGCTACTGGCCGGCACCGTGCCGCTGCTGGGCATCGTCGTCGAGCACTACCAGAACCGGAACATCAAGGCGCAGTTCGGAATCTAGCACCCCAGCGCCCGCAGCGCCGGAACCAGCAGCGCCAGCGCCCGGCCGCGGTGCGACTCGGCGTCCTTCTCCGCCGGGTCGAGCTGGGCCGCGGTGCGGTCCGCGCCGTCGGGGATGAACACCGGGTCGTAGCCGAACCCGCGGTCGCCGCGCGGTTCGGCGGCGATCCGGCCCGGCCACGCACCGCGGACGACGACCTCCCCGGAGCCGGAGACCAGCGCGCACGCCGAGACGAACGCGGCGCCGCGGCGCGGATCGGGTACGTCTCGCAGCTGGGCCAGCAGCAGCGCGGTGTTCGCCGCGTCGTCGCCGTGCGCACCCGACCAGCGGGCCGACAGCACCCCGGGCATCCCGTTCAGCGCGTCGACCGTCAACCCGGAGTCATCGGCCACACAGGCCAGCCCGGTCGCGGCGTAGCCGTCCCGCGCTTTGGCCACGGCGTTGTCTTCGAAGGTCGCGCCGGTCTCCGGCGCCTCGTCGTAGCGGGGCACCTGGTCCAGGGATAGCAGCCGCAGCCCGG
>NZ_JBYCLB010000576.1:0-2434 GCF_057473705.1 Mycobacterium sp. TH-M15
ACGTGGAGCCGGCGGAGGTGGGCGGTTCACCGCGGCACCTCTCCGACATCGTGCTCGGCGTGGTCCGCGGCGGGAAACTGCTGCGGGTGGATGACCCGCTGGTGGACGCCATCGAGGGCGACGACCGGCTGCTCTACGTGCGCAACGTCGGAAACTGAGCCGGGGCCGCCGCGTGGACTTCCGACTTCGGCGGGTTCCGCTGCTGTCCCGGGTCGCCGTCGACCGGGCCGAGGAGCTGCGCGGCGACGACGCCGCGATCGCCGCCGGCTGGGCCGATGCCGCGGTGCTGACGGTCGACTCCCGCAACCAGGTGCTGATCGCCGACGGCCGGGTGCTGCTCGCCGACGCGACCGAGCTGGCCGAGGCGCCGCCGCCGGCCGCGGTCTTCCTCGGCCGGCTCGACTCCGGCCGGCAGGTGTGGGCGGTGCGCGGTGCGCTGCGCCCACCCGCTGCCCCCGACGCTCCCGACGCCTCCGCCCAGATCCTCGACCTGCGTCGGGCCGGCCAGGTCTTCGACGATGTCAGCGCCCAGCTGGTGTCGACGGCGACCGCGCTGCTGAACTGGCACGAGCGTGCCGGGTTCTCCCCGGTCGACGGCGCCCAGACCACACCGGCGCGGGCCGGCTGGGCGCGGGTCAACCCGGCCACCGGCGAGGAGCACTACCCGCGCATCGACCCCGCGGTGATCACCCTGATCCACGACGGCGGTGACCGCGCGGTGCTGGCCCGCCAGGCGCCGTGGCCGGCCGGGCTGTTCGCGCTGATCGCCGGGTTCGTCGAGCCCGGCGAGTCGTTCGAGGCCTGCGTGATCCGCGAGGTGCGCGAGGAGATCGGCCTGACCGTTCGCGACGTGCGTTATCTGGGCAGCCAGCCGTGGCCGTTCCCGAGCTCGCTGATGGTCGGTTTTCACGCCGTCGGCGACCCGGGTCAGCCGTTCACGTTCAGCGACGGCGAGATCGCCGAGGCCCAGTGGTTCACCCGCGCCGAGGTCCGCGCGGCGCTGGACGCCGGCGACTGGGTGAGCGGCTCGGGGTCCCGGTTGCTGCTGCCGCCGTCGACGTCGATCGCCCGCGGCATCGTCGAGTCCTGGGCGGCGCTGGATGGCTAGCCGGCGAGCGCGGCCAGCTTCGCCTTGACCTCCCGGCCGGTCGGGTTGGTCAGCGTCGAGCCGTCGGCGAACCGCACCGTCGGCACCGTCCGGTTTCCGCCGTTGACCGACGCGACGAAGGCCGCGGCGGTCGGATCCTGTTCGATGTTGATCTCCTGGTAGGGGATCTCGAACTTCTTCAGCGCCACCTTGAGCTGGTGGCAGAAGCCGCACCAGTTCGTGGTGTAGACGGTGATCGGTGCGGCGGCGGTGGTCTCGGAAGCAGTCATAGGCCTCCGAATGTAGTCGCCTGCCGGCCGAACCGGTCGGTGCTCCCTGCCAAGATGGACGCCATGGCGAGTCCGGACCCGCTGATCGGCGGCCTCGACGAGGAGCAGCGCCAAGCGGTGCTCGCCCCGCGCGGCCCGGTCTGTGTGCTGGCCGGCGCCGGAACCGGCAAGACCCGCACCATCACCCACCGGATCGCGCAGCTGGTGGCCGGTGGCCACGTAGCCGCCGGCCAGGTGCTCGCGGTGACGTTCACCCAGCGGGCCGCCGGGGAGATGCGGTCGCGGCTGCGGGCGCTGGGCGCCGCCGCGCACGCCGGCGCCGCGGTCGGGTCGGTGCAGGCGCTGACCTTCCACGCCGCCGCGCATCGTCAGCTGCGGTACTTCTGGCCGCGGGTGGTCGGCGACACCGACTGGCAGCTGCTGGACCGCAAGTTCGGCGTGGTCGCCCGCGCCGCCGGCCACGCCGGGCTGAACCTGGGCAGCGACGACGTCCGCGACGTGGCCGGCGAGATCGAGTGGGCCAAGGCGTCGCTGATCGGCCCGGAGCAGTATCCGGCCGCGGTGGCCAAGGCGGGTCGGGACATCCCGCTGGACGCCGCGCAACTGGCCGGCGTCTACGCCGGCTACGAGGCGCTGAAAGTGCGCGGCGATCTGACCCTGCTCGACTTCGACGACCTGCTGCTGCACACCGCGGCCGCGATCGAGAACGACGCCGGGGTGGCCGCCGAATTCCGGGACCGCTACCGGTGTTTCGTCGTCGACGAGTACCAGGACGTGACCCCGCTGCAGCAGCGGGTGCTGGCGGCGTGGCTCGGCGACCGCGACGACCTGACCGTGGTCGGTGACGCCAACCAGACCATCTACTCGTTCACCGGCGCATCGCCGCGCTACCTGCTCGACTTCTCCCGGCGGTTCCCGGATGCCACCGTGGTCCGGCTGGAGCGCGACTACCGGTCCACCCCGCAGGTGGTGTCGCTGGCCAACCGGGTGATCGCCGCCGCACGCGGCCGTGCGGCCGGCAGCCGGCTGCAGCTGATCGGGGAGCGGGGCCCGGGCC
>NZ_JBYCLB010000577.1:0-7181 GCF_057473705.1 Mycobacterium sp. TH-M15
CGGCGGAGGCGAGAGGATTTGAACCTCCGGTCCCCGTGAAGGGACAACTCATTAGCAGTGAGTCCCATTCGGCCGCTCTGGCACGCCTCCTCGAACGTCCTGAGGGTACTAGACCCGCACCGGACCGCGGAAACCGCCGACCACGAAGACTGCCCCGACCGCGCACATATGCTTGCCGCGTGACCGCCCGCCTGCGCCCGGAGCTGGCCGACCTGCCAGCCTACGTCGAGGGCAAGACCGTGCCGGGCTCGATCAAGCTGGCCAGCAACGAGACGGTCTTCGGTCCGCTGCCCAGCGTGCGCGCCGCGGTGGAACGGGCGCTGGACAGCCTCAACCGCTACCCGGACAACGGCTACACCGAGCTGCTCGCCCGGCTCGCCGAGCACGTCGGCTTCCCGCCCGAGCAGGTGGCCGCCGGCTGCGGGTCGGTCAGCCTGTGCCAGCAGCTGGTGCAGATCACCGCCGGCCCCGGCGACGAGGTGCTGTTCGGCTGGCGCAGCTTCGCGATCTACCCGCTGCAGGTGCGCACCGCCGGGGCCACCCCGGTGCCGGTGCCGCTGCGCGAGCACAGCTACGACCTGGACGCGATGCTAGCCGCGATCACCGACCGCACCCGGTTGATCTTCGTCTGCAACCCGAACAACCCCACCTCGACGGTGGTCGACCCGCCCGCGCTGGCCCGGTTCGTCGCCGCCGTGCCACCGCACATCGTGGTCGCGATCGACGAGGCCTACGTGGAGTACGTCCGCGAGCCGATGGTCGCCGACAGCTTCGGCCTGGTCCGCAGGCACGACAATGTCGTCGTGCTGCGCACGTTCTCCAAGGCATACGGGCTGGCCGGGCTGCGGGTGGGCTACGCGGTGGCCGACCCGGGGCTGATCACCGCGCTGGGCAAGGTGTACGTGCCGTTCAGCGTCGGCAGCCTCGCGCAGGCCGCGGCGATCGCCTCGCTGGACGCCGCCGACGAACTGCTGGCCCGCACCGACGCGGTGGTCGCCGAGCGCGCCCGGATCAGCGCCGCGCTGCGCGACGTCGGGTTCGCCCTGCCCGACGCGCAGGCCAACTTCGTCTGGCTGCCGCTGGCCGAGCGCACCGTCGAGTTCGTCGAGGCGGCCGCGCGGGCCCGGATCGTGGTCCGCCCGTGCGGCGACGACGGGGTTCGGGTGACCATCGGCGCACCGGAGGAGAACGACGCACTGTTACGGTTTGCCCAGTCGTGGCAAGCCCGAGGAGGAGCCTGATGCGAGGAACCGCTACCGCCACCGTCGCGGCGTCCCCGGCCCAGGTGTGGGCGGTCGTCGCCGACCACGAAGGCATGTCGAAGTGGGGACCCGGCATCAAGGCGACCGTGATCCGCGGCGGCGAGTTGGAGCACAACGGGGTCGGCGCGCAGCGCCGGGTGCAGGCGCTGCCGCTGGCACCGGCCTTCGTCGAGGAGGTCACCGAGTTCGAGCCCGAGCAGAAGTTGAGCTACACGGCCGTCTCCGGCATCCCGTTCCGTAACTACGCCGGCACCGTCGAACTGACCCCGGTCGGCGACGACACCGAGATCAGCTGGACGGTCAGCGCCGACAACCACCTGCCGGGCGTGGCCAAAGCGCTGGCCAGCGGGCTGCTGTTCGCGCTCACCCGGCAGATCAAACGCCGATTGTGACGCGCTGGGCGCGGACGACGGTCGCGTCCGGTTC
The DNA here is from genome assembly GCF_057473705.1 of Mycobacterium sp. TH-M15. Taxonomy (NCBI): domain Bacteria; kingdom Bacillati; phylum Actinomycetota; class Actinomycetes; order Mycobacteriales; family Mycobacteriaceae; genus Mycobacterium; species Mycobacterium sp. TH-M15. The sequence continues at coordinate 1,689 of NZ_JBYCLB010000577.1, forward strand.
GCTCACCCATCCAGGTCACCACGGGGGCCGCGGCCTGGTCGCCGTACCCGGACGCGCTGGCCCGGATCGGCCGGCTGATCGTGCCGCCCATCGCCACCCTGCCGGAGATCCCGTGATCCGCGCTACGGTCTAACCCATGAGCCATGCGTATGAATCGGTCACCGTGGAGCAGAAGGACCACGTCGCGCAGGTCACCTTGATCGGCCCGGGCAAGGGCAACGCGATGGGCCCGGCGTTCTGGGCGGAGCTGCCGACCGTCTTCGCCGAGCTGGACGCCGACCGCGACGTGCGGGCAATCGTGCTGACCGGATCCGGGAAGAACTTCAGCTACGGCCTGGACCTGGCGGCGATGGGCGGCACCCTGGCCCCGGTGCTGGCCGAGGGCGCGCAGGCCCGGCCGCGGGCCGACTTCCACAAAACGATCCTGCGGATGCAGCAGGCCACCAACGCGGTCGCCGATTGCCGCACCCCGACCATCGCGGCGATCCACGGCTGGTGCATCGGCGGCGGGGTGGACCTGATCTCCGCGGTCGACATTCGCTACGCATCCGCCGACGCCACGTTCAGCGTCCGTGAGGTCAAACTGGCCATCGTCGCCGACATGGGCAGCCTGGCTCGGCTGCCGCTGATCCTCTCCGACGGGCACCTGCGCGAACTGGCGCTCACCGGCAGGGACATCGACGCCACCCGGGCGGAGAAGATCGGCCTGGTCAACGACGTCTACCCGGACCCGGACGCCTGCCTGGCCGCCGCGCACGCTACCGCCGCCGAGATCGCCGACAACCCGCCGCTGACCGTGGAGGGCGTCAAAGACGTGCTCGACCAGCAGCGCGTCGACCGGGTCTCGGCCAGCCTGCGCTACGTCGCCACCTGGAACGCGGCGTTCCTGGCGTCGAAAGACCTCACCGAGGGGATCTCGGCGATCTTCGCCAAGCGCAAGCCGGAATTCCGGGGCGAGTAGGTGACCCCCGACGGCAGGATCCGGGTGCCGGCCGACCTCGACGCGGTGACCGATGTTGGCCACGAGGACCACGGCGAGGTCGACCCCGCCTCGATCGCGCGGATCTGGCAGGCGGCGCGGCACTGGTACGCCGCCGGGATGCACCCGGCGATCCAGGTCTGCCTGCGGCACAACGGCCGGGTGGTGCTCAACCGGGCGATCGGCCACGGCTGGGGCAACGCGCCCACCGACACACCGGACGCCGAGAAGGTGCCGGTCACCACGGAGACCCCGTTCTGTGCCTACTCCTCGGCCAAGGCGATCGCCGCGACGGTGGTGCACATGCTGGCCGAGCGGGGCGTCTTCGCCCTGGACGACCGGGTGGCCGACTACCTGCCCGGCTACGACTGCCGCGGCAAGGCCCGCACCACGATCCGGCACGTGCTGACCCACAGCGCCGGGGTACCGTTCCCCACCGGACCGCGGCCGGACGTGCACCGGGTCGACGACAGCGCCTACACCCGCGAGCAGCTGAACAGACTGCGGGCCATCTACCCGCCGGGCCTGGTGCATATCTACCACGCACTGACCTGGGGACCGCTGGTCCGCGAGATCGTCTCGGCGGCAACCGGAAAGAACATCCGCGACATCCTGGCCACCGAAATCCTCGACCCGCTCGGCTTTCGCTGGACGAATTTCGGTGTGCCGGACGAGGACGTGCCGCTGGTGGCGCCGAGTCACGCCACCGGGAAGCCGCTGCCGGCGCCGATCGCGGCGATCTTCCGCAGGGCGATCGGCGGCACCGTGCACGAGATCATCCCGTTCACCAACCAGGAGCTGTTCCTGACTGCGGTGATCCCGTCGTCGAACACCATCTCCACCGCCGACGAGCTGTCCCGGTTCGCCGAGATCTGGCGCCGCGGCGGCGAACTCGACGGCGTGCGGGTGCTCGCACCGGAGACCCTGCGCGCCGCCACCGCACAGTGCCGGCGGCTGCGGCCGGACGTCGCCACCGGCCTGGTGCCGATGCGCTGGGGAACCGGCTACATGCTCGGTTCGACCAAGTATGGCCCGTTCGGCCGGTGCGCACCGGCCGCGTTCGGCCACACCGGCCTGGTGAACATCGCGTTCTGGGCCGACCCGGAGCGCAGCCTGGCGGCCGCGGTGATCAGCAGCGGCAAGCCGGGTAGCGATCCGGAGCCGAAGCGCTACCCGGCGTTGCTGGATACCATCGCCGCCGAAATTCCGCGGGTGGGTTGACTGGTCAGACCACACCCTGCAGCGGGTTGTGCTGGCGGCGGCGGTGGTCGCGGATGAGTAGATCTAACCGACTTGCGCTCAGCCCCGCCGTCACCCATCGAACCAGTCGGTCAAGTAGCGGTAACTGGCGTCGTTCTCCTCCCGTGTAGGCTCAACGACTCGACAAGTTGTCCGGCCATCTGCCGGCTGTGGCTCGAGACCGTCGGGCACCCGTACATCAGCACCTCGGCGACGGCCTTGACCATCTCGTCCACTGCGCTCCCAAAGGTTCGGTGCACGACGCCAACTGCGCGGTGGCGGAGGGATTTGAACCCCCGGACGGTGTTAGCCGTCTCTCGCTTTCAAGGCGAGTGACCGGGTGTTTTCCCAGGTCACCAGCGTCCACGATTTCCTATTTTCCCAGGTCGCTGTCTCCCTGTCACCCCTGAATCCGTCCCGCATGTGACATCGGTGTGACAGCGAGATGCTCTGTAGTCGCAGGTAACGGTGCTCGCCCGGCGCCACGATGTGACAGCGAGTCGGTGTCACGGCGCCAGCTCGTCCCCGAACAGGGCGTCGAATTGAGAGGCCGCCTCGAGAAGGTGTTCACGTTGGGAATGGGTGTAGATCCTCATCGTGGTCGCCGGGGAAGCATGTCCGAGCCAAGAAGCGACGACGGCCGCCGGAGCACCGTCTAGATGTAGGAGAGTGGCCGCCGTGTGCCGGCCGTCGTGCAGCCGGATATGAGGGAGGCCGGCGGCCTCCAGCATCAGCTCCCAGCGGCGGTTCACCGACCGGGGGTGATAGCCCTCCCCCAGCGGCTGACGGTAGACGTGCCCGTCTTCCTCCCCGCGCCATGCCGACCCGGCGGCCAGGCGGTCCACTCGCGCTCGGGCACGGGCGGCGGTGAGTACTCGGATCGCGACCTTCGGTAACGGAAGGCTGCGTCGGCTGCTCTTCGTCTTGGTGCCCGCCTTATCGGCAGCCCCCTTGCTGCTGACCGTTACCGTTCGGGTGACATCGACGGTGGCCGCGTCCAGATCGACGGCCGACCACCGCAGCCCGGCGATCTCGGCACGGCGCAGGCCCAGTAGAGAGAAGACGGCCAGGGTCGCGTCCTCCGTACCCACCACGGATGCCATCAACGTCTTCACCTGCTCGGGGGTGTAGGTTTTCCGCTCTGGCTCTGGGCGATCCGGGGTGTCCACCCGCCGCACGTTGGACACCAGCCGGGCTGGGTTACGGGCGACGATCCCCTGGCCCCGGAGATCGTCGAACACGCGGCGCAAATGCGACAGCATCTTGTTGATGGTGGTCGACGCCCACTTGCCGCGCGGGGTGGTGCCATCGATCAGCGCGGTCACCAATCTGTCGATGTCGGCCTTGGCGACCTTCTGGGCAGGCCGATCCCCCAGCACCTCCACAACCGGCCGCAGTTCGGCGGTGTAGGCGTCGATGGTGGTTTGCTCTTTCCGCAGCCCGGCCAGCCACCCGGCCACCGCGTCGCGCATCGTGACTGTCGCTGGGGCGGCATGAACACCCCTGGCACGGTCAGCCATGACGCCTGACCGCCAGGCCCGCGCATCGGCTTTGGTACGGAAGCGGCGGCGGGCCTGCTGACGTTTGCCACCCAGCTCCCCCACGTCGGCGACCGCCTGCCAGCGGTCGAGGGGATTCCCCCGCCGGTCGGAGATCGGTACCGCCTTGATTCCTGGCTCCTCTTTGCGTGGCGCCATCAGTCCTCCCGCTCCCGGTACCACTCCCATGCCCACCAGGGCAAGGATTGGCGCCGGAACACTTCCATCTGGAACTCGGCCTCCACGGCATCTCGGTAAGGAGTCGGCGGGGGTAGGGGCCGCCAGCCCTGTAGCCACCGGAGCAGCTCGTCTGCCGGAATCGGATCGACGCCGGTGAGGGCCGCCGGCCGCTGGGGGAGCTCTTCCTCTGTCTGCCCGGAAATCGGATCCGGGCCGGGAGGAGGGAGGAGCAGGGTTGCCGGGGACACTCCCAGCGCGGCGGCCAGTGCGGTCAGCTCATCGACGTCCACCCGCCGCACACCGCGGGCGATCTCAGATACCGCACTATGGGTGAGCTGGCCCGGCCCGGCGGGCATGGTGGCGGCGAAGCTGCGGGCGGACAGCCGCCGAGCAGCTAGCAGGTGTTTCAGGTTCGCGCTGACCGCCTCCGCGGTCGGCCCCATCTCCCTCGGCACACACTCATCGTAGGGGACGAGAAACACGCTGTAGGAAATTCTGGACAGTTCGGCGTGTTTGCTTGACACCAACGTCCAGCAGGCGTAGCGTAAGCGTAATCCCACACATCGTGGTGATCGATCGACAGCGTGGAGGATTTGACCATGGAGACGACATCAACGCTGGAGCAGGCGGTGGAGGCCGAGGTGGCTCGCCGCGTCGCCGAGGCCCTGGAGTCCGCCGCGACCGTACCGACCGTCTACACCGTGGATGAAGCGGTCGAGAAGATGCGGGTCTCCAGGTCGACGATTTACAAGATGATCAACGACGGTGAGTTGGTTCCGAGCCGGGTGTCCCGGCGCGTGCTGATCCCGGCCACCGAAGTCGCCCGGGCGCTCGCCCTGCGGGATGGCGCTGCATAACCAAATCACCAACTAGCACAAGGAGATTGAAATGTTCGGAACCGCCTACCTGACAGCTACCGAGTATGCGGCGAAAATCGCCGAGCGGGTCGCAGCAGTGCTGCCCGAGCGGATTGAGCCGGAGCGTCAGCTTACCGTCGGCGTGGAGGAGAGCGGCGCCGATTCCGCCGACCTGCTGCAGGGATTCGCCGGGCGCCCTGTAGACGAGCTCCGGGCTGCTGCCATCTACAAGGAGGATGGCTCGGTCGAGATCTTCGTCGAGGAGTGGTACGGCGGGGAGGATGTGTGCGCCCCGGACGGGAACGGCGCAGAGGTGACGGTCGCGCCGGACGGCACCATCGGCGAGATCAGTGATTTCGGTCTCTGAGATGAGCTGGAACCCTCGGAGATTCGCCGAGGAGGTCTACGCCGACCACCTCGGTGATGACCCGATCCTGCTCTGGCTGCCGGCGGCCACCCAAAAGCGCATCCGGCCCAGAAGACAAGCCGCTGATCACCCGCCCGAAGGTGCAGGTGATCCGGTGACCTAATCCCGAAATGACGAAAGCCCCTGCGTGAACAAGGGCTTTCGCTGAACGAATACTTTTGTCCGCTTCGACACGAACTTGAGTTTCGCAGTTACGGGGCAGCTGTGACGGATGTGATTGAAGTTACTTGAGCGTGTCGGCGTGACCTTGCTGTGACTATGACGAAGCATCGG
>NZ_JBYCLB010000578.1:0-5988 GCF_057473705.1 Mycobacterium sp. TH-M15
CCCCCCGGGGGCCCGGTCTGCGGCGGCCGCCGCCTGTTTTATCGTGGCGGGGCTGGTGGGCGAGCCCCCGCTCGACCTCGGCGCCGCGCTCGTCGGCGCTGGGCAGCTCCTCCTCGCGGGCCAGCAGCGACCGGTTCTCCTGGGCGGCCATGAATGCGTCGAACTGGCGCTCCAATGCTTCCACCACCTGCGCCACCTCCGCGCTGGCCGCGACCTGCTCGTCGATTTTGGTCCGGATCTGGGCGGCGGTGTCGGCGAGCTCGGTCAGCGGCAGCTGCAGTGACCCGGCCTGGGCGACCTGCTGCAGCAGCACCTGGGCGGCCTCGGGATAGTCGGTCTGCGAGAGGTAGTGCGGGACGTGCACGGTGAAGCCCACCACTTCGTGACCGTGCTGGGCCATCCGGTATTCCAGCAGGTTGGCGGCGCTGCCGGGAACCTGCACCTCGGCGATCCACGGCGTGTGACCGGCGATCAGCTCACGGTTGTTGGAGTGGGCGGTCAGCGTCACCGGCCGGGTGTGCGGGACGGCCATCGGAATGGTGCCCAGGCCGATGGTCTGGCGGACTCCGAGTTGTTCGGCCAGCATCCGCACCGCCGTGACGAACCGTTCCCATTTCAGGTCCGGTTCCATACCGGCCAGCAGCAGGAACGGTGTTCCCGCGCTGTCACGCAGCGCGTACAGGCTCAGCTCCGGCTCCTGGTAGTTGGTGAAGTGGTCGGTCTTGAACGTCATCGGCGGTCGTCGGGACCGGTAGTCGAGCAGGTCGTCGATGGCGAACGAGGCAACCAGTTCGGTGTCCAGCGCGGCCGTGAGATGTTCGGCCGCCAGCCGGATGGCGTGGCCGGCGTCGGAGAATCCCTGCAGCGCGTGCACCAGCACCGGACCCCCGTCCGGCGTCGACAACTGTGGTGCGGGAACCTCGAGTTCGTACATCCCGCCCTGCTCCGAGCGGTAATGCCGGCCCCGGTCGGGGTGTTGCTGGTCGGCCATCTCGCCTCCTCGTCACCGCGCAGCGGCCAATGCCGACCCGCGCGACACAAAAGTCAACCGTCTGCACGTCTGAGAACGCGATCGTACCGGGGCCCATTCCGCTCACCGGCGAACCGGGGTCCCGATCACTCACAGTTGCGGCATCGTCCACAGCTGTGCCGCTCCGAGCCGCTCGGCCGCGGCGTGCCGACGGTGCCGGTTGCCAACGTGGTCGTCATGAAGAAACCACAGCCCGATTTCAAGCTCAACCGTCCAGGTGCACTGATCGCGGCGCTCCCGGCAATCCTGGGTTTCGTCCCGGAGAAATCGCTGGTCCTGGTCGCCGTCGACGGCGGTGAGCTCGGATCGGTCATCCGCGTCGACCTGTCCGACACCCTGATCGACACGGTCGGTCAGCTTGCCGAGGTGGCCCGGGCGGCCGATCCGGCGGCGGCGATCGCGGTCATCGTCGACGCGGAAGGGGCGGCCTGTCCGGTTTGCAACGAGCAGTACCGCCGGCTGTGCACCGCCCTCGCCGACGAACTGTCCGGGCAGGGGATCGAGCTGTGGGCGACGCATGTGGTGGACCGGGTGGCACCCGGCGGCCGCTGGCACTGCGCCGACGGGTGCGGCGACGGCGGCCCGGTCGACGATCCGACGGCGTCGCCGCTGGCGGCGGCGGCGGTGCTGGACGGGCGGCGACTGTATGCCCGCCGGGCGGACCTGCAGGCGGTGATCGAGGCCGCCGACTCACCGAGCGCCGCCGCGGTGGCCGCCGTGATCGAAGACCGGGCGACGGAGCGGGAACGCAACGGGGCGGAGCCGGACGAACGAGCCCGCGGCGACGTGGTGGCCGTGCTCGCCGCCGTCGCCGCCGTCGGTGACGGTCGGTGGCCGACCGACGAGAAGCTGGCGGCGCTGGGCTGCACCTTGACCGACGTGGCGGTGCGGGATCCGCTGTTCGCGCTCTCCATCGCCGAGACCGCCGGCGACGCCGAGGCGCTGTGGGCGCTGCTGTCCCGGGTCTTGCCCGAGCCCTGGCGGGCCGAGGCGCTGGTGCTGCTGGCCTTCAGTGCCTACGCACGCGGCGACGGCCCGCTGGCCGGGGTGGCCCTGGACGCCGTGCTGCGCAGCGCGCCGGGCCACCGGATGGCCGGAATGCTCGATACTGCGCTGCAGTCCGGCCTGCGGCCGGACCGGATCCGTGACCTCGCCGACACCGGCTACCGGCTGGCGCGCCGCCTCGGGGTGCAGATGCCGCCGCGCGGCGGACTGGGGAGGCGAGCCGGTTAGCTAGATCTTCTCGACCTTCACCGCGTGCGCCATTTCGTACGGCAGGCTGACATCGGCGTGCCCCGGCATGACCACGGTCACCCCGCCGCCCGGGTCGGCCTCGACGGTGACCCGGGCGCTGGGCACCACGCCGGCCTCCTTGAGCTGGGCGATCAGGTCCACGTCGCCTTGCACGTGCTCGGTGAGCTGGCGCACCACCACGGCAACCGGCGAGCCGGCCGGAAGCTCGGTCAACCGCACCAGGGTGGGATCCTCGCCGCCGGAAGCCGGGCCGACCCCGAGGTCGGACAACCCCGGAATCGGGTTGCCGAACGGTGACGTCGTCGGGGTGTTGAGCACCTGAACCAGCCGACGCTCGACGTCTTCGCTCATCACGTGCTCCCAGCGGCAGGCCTCGGCGTGCACCTCCTCCAACGGCAGCCCGATGACGTCGACGAGCAGACATTCTGCGAGGCGGTGTTTCCGCATCACGGCCACGGCCAGGGCGCGGCCCTTGTCGGTGAGCTCGAGGTGGCGATCGCCGGCCACCTGCACCAGCCCGTCGCGTTCCATCCGTGACACGGTCTGGCTGACGGTGGGACCGCTCTGCTCCAGCCGTTCCGCGATCCGCGCGCGCAGCGGCGTGACGCCTTCCTCCTCGAGGTCGTAGATCGTCCGCAGATACATCTCGGTGGTATCAACCAACTCGTTCATTCGGCACCTTCCGTTGCCGCGAGTCTACTTGGCGGACCGAGACAATGGCGTCAGCGCTTCTCCCGCTGCGCGGCCGCGCGATCAGCTGGCGTAGGAACGCAGTCGGTCGGCACGCTCCCCGTTGCGTAGCTTGGCCATCACCTCGCGCTCGATCTGGCGCACCCGCTCGCGGGACAGGCCGAACAGCTTGCCGATCTGGTCGAGCGTGCGGGGCTGGCCGTCGTCGAGACCGAATCGCAGCCGGATCACCTGGTGTTCGCGCTCGTCGAGGGTGGCCAGCACGCTGCGGATGTCGACGTGCAGCAGCTCGGCGATCACCGCGCTCTCCGCCGACATCGCCTCGGCGTCCTCGATGAAGTCGCCGAGCGGCGCCTCCTCGTCGGAGCCGACCGGCATGTCCAGGCTCACCGGATCGCGGCTGTGCTCCAGCAGGTCGTTGATCTTCTCGGCCGGGATACCCGATTCGGCCGCCAGCTCCTCGTCGGTGGCCTCGCGGCCGAGCTGTTGGTGCATCTCCCGCTTGATCCGGGCCAGCTTGTTGACCTGCTCGACCAGGTGCACCGGAAGACGGATCGTGCGGCTCTGGTCGGCCATCCCGCGCGTGATCGCCTGGCGGATCCACCAGGTCGCGTAGGTGGAGAACTTGAAGCCCTTGGCATAGTCGAACTTCTCCATCGCCCGGATCAGACCCAGGTTGCCCTCCTGGATGAGGTCGAGCAGCGGCATGCCGCGACCGGTGTAGCGCTTCGCCAGCGACACCACCAGCCGCAGGTTGGCCTCCAGCAGATGCCGGCGGGCCGCCTCGCCGTCGCGAGCCACCGCCGCCAATTCGCGCCGCCGCTTCTCGCCGAATCGCTTGTGGGTGTCCAGCAGATGCTGTGCGTACAGCCCGGCTTCGATGCGCTTGGCGAGCTCCACCTCGTCGGCGGCGGTGAGCAGCGCCGTCTTGCCGATGCCGTTGAGATACACCCGGACCAGATCGGCAGCGGGGCTCTGCGCGTCCAGATCGCCGCGGTCCCGGCTAGTGGTGGCGCCTGCTTTTGCCATTACGACCTCCCGTGATCGACTTGAGCTGTACTGGTGTAACGCTCGAGCCGGGCGCGGAGTTCCCGCTAGACCGTCTTCGCAACATGGTTGACCTGCGGAAATGCGTCGATGATTGTGAGAATGTGTTAAGAAGTCCGGCCGGTCGGGGACGCGGAGTCGTCGCCCGGGGAAGCGGAGTCGACGGCCCACGGCGCGGCGTCGGGGTCGTGCCGCCCTCTCGGGTCGACAGGATCGGCCGGCTCGGCCCAGGCGGGGTCCGGCCGGCGGCGCTCCAGGGCCGGATGGTCGGCCGTGGGGAACAGCGGAATGCGCCGCTGGCCCATACCGAATCGGCCCGGTTCGTCGGAGCGTCGGGGGGGCCGGTCGTTGGCGATCAGCACCGCCATCCACGGCAGCGGCAGCGACACTGCGATGATCCCCAGCGAGATCAGGCCGTTGTGCCAGATGCCGTAGGCGACCGCGGCCAGCACCAGCGCCGGGATCCGGAATGCCATCAACGTGAGGTACTTGCGCACCCGCTCGCGGTGCTGGACTTCGAACGACGGCTCCGCGCGGGTGATCAGGACCGGCCTGCCGTCGTCGTCGAAACCCAGCTCGGGGCCGTGCTTCATGACTCCACTGTCCCACACCCGGATGTCGATGGGGCCGGGCGGTTTTCCGATCGTCGATGTTCTGGGCAGAATGTGAGGCATGCAGACCGACACGATCGAGCGCACCGATGTCGACGAACGGGCCGACGACGGCACCGACAGTGACACCCCGAAGTACTTCCACTACGTCAAGAAGGACAAGATCGCCGAGAGCGCGGTGATGGGTACCCACGTGGTTGCCCTGTGCGGGGAGGTGTTCCCGGTGACCCGGGCGGCCAAGCCCGGATCCCCGGTCTGCCCGGATTGCAAACAGATCTACGACAGGCTCAAGCGGGGCTGACCGGCTCGGCGGGTTCGGCGTCGGGCCGCGGTTGGTCGGCGCACGGCTCGGTGGGGGACGGAGTTCGCTGCGCCCGGGCGCGGAGCCGGTGTCGCAGCTGGTCGGTGTGGGTGGCCGACGCGGGCCATTCCTCTTGAACGGCGGCGTTGAGTTCGGCGCCGATCATGATCGCGAACCCGCCGAAGAACGCGAACAGCAGAAACGCGATCGGCGTGGCCAGCGCGCCGTAGGTGTAGCCGGTGCGGGTGATCCAGGTCAGGTAGATGCGCAGGCCCAGGGTCGCCGCCAAGAAGACCGCGGTGGCCAGCGTGGCCCCGATGATCAGCCGGTGTGACGGCAGCGGCCGTGGCAGCGACACCCGGTAGAGCAGGGTGATGGAGAGCAGCAGGGCGACGATCAGTGTGGGGTAGTAGCCGTAGTGCAGCACGTGGCTCCAGGCCGGGACGAACTCGGCGATTTTGCGCGGACCCAGGGATACGAACGGCGCGGCGACGATCACCGACACCAGCATCACCACGTAGAGCAGCAGGGCGAAGAACCGTTGCCTTACCGGGTGGCGCAGCTCGGTCTGGCCGTGTGCCTCCACCACCGAGTCGACGAACGCCGAGACCGCCGACGACCCGGCCCACAGGGAGATGACGAAGCCCAACGAGACCACCTCGCCGCGGGCGCCCTTGTCGATGTCGGTGATGGTCGGCTCGATGATCTCGTCGACCACGCTCGGCGAGAAGAAGCTGTGCGCCATCGACACCAGCCGCTCCTCGATGAGATGCAGGGTGTCCGGGCCGAACAGCGGCGCGATGTAGGCGAGGCTGCCGAGCAGGCCGAGCAGCAGCGGCGGCATCGACAGCGCCGACCAGAACGCCGCCTGTGCCGACTCGGAGAAGATCGAGTCGTCCCAACTCTTGGCCAGGGTACGCCGGCTCAGGTGCCAGACGTGATGACGCGACGGCTTGGGAAGCTGGTCCGACATGCCAGGTGCGAGAGCGGTGGGTGCTACGACTTCTTACGCCTCCACCGGGGCGCCGGCCTGCAGGACGGCGTCCATCTCGATC
>NZ_JBYCLB010000579.1:0-7572 GCF_057473705.1 Mycobacterium sp. TH-M15
GGCGCAGCGCCCAGTCGCGGCCGGCACGCACCACCAGCGTCAGACGATCGCCGTCGACGTCGCCGACGCGTCCGGTCAGGTCGGACCCGTCGGTCAGGGTCAGCTCGACCTTGCGCCCGCGGGCGCGGCGGAAGTGCTTGCCGGTGGTCAGCGGCCGGTCCACGCCGGGCGAGCTGACCTCCAGCACGTAGCGGCTGTCGAAATCCAGCGCGTCCAGCAGCGCCGCGGCGGTCCGGGACAGCGTCGCGGCGGTGTCCACGTCCAGCGGGGTGTCGCCGTCGGCGATCACGGTGATCCGCGCCGGCTGGGCATCGACGTCGACGACGACCTCTTCGATCTCGTAGCCGGCCCGGCCGAACTCCGCGTCGAGCAGCCCGATCACCTGTGCCCGAGAAGGTAACCTAGCGGTCACGGCGAGCTCCTCGTCTTGAGTTGTCCGGTCGTCGTCGGCAGGTGGCGCACGCTGTGCCGCCTGCTGGTTAGCTACCCCACCATACGCCGCGCCGGGTATCCGCCACGGCAATCCGGAGAAGCACTCAGCCACTCCACAGCACCGCCGTGACCAGGCACGCCACGTCGTCACGCCGCTGCCGGCGGGGATGGCAGGATGTTGGCGTGTTCGGCACCTCTTCGACGATCGGCAGGCGACGCGTGCTGGCCGGTGGCGGGCTGCTCGCGCTGGTCGCGGTGACGGCTCCGGCCTGCGGTCTCGGCCCGCCCCGGGCCGACGAGCTGCAATCGCTGCGCGACCAGGCGCTGCGTGACAGTGAGTTGGCGACGGCCGCGGTGGCCGACGCGCCGAAGCCGTTCCGTCGCGCGCTGACCCAGGTCGCGGCCGAACGGGCCGCCCACGCCGACGCGTTGACCGCCGAAATCGCCCGGGTGACCGGGAATCCGGCGGCCGCCACCGAGACATCGTCGCCGGTTGACACCCCGGCACCGCCCGCGCCGACGCTGGCCGCCGTGGTCGACGCGCTGCGGGCCGCCGCCGACAGCGCCAGAACGCCGGCGGTCGAGTCGTCGGGTTACCGGGCCGGGCTGCTGGCCTCGATCGCGGCGTCCTGCACCGCTGCCCACACCGTCGCGCTGGCGGGCAAACCGTGACCCCGACCGAGGTGCCGACGGCGGGTCCCAACGGCGCCCTCTGCGACGCGCTCGCCATCGAGTTCGGGGTGATCTACGGCTACGGCCTGGTGTCGGCGTACGCGGCCCCGTAGCTCAATCGGCTGGTCTCCTACGCCTACCGGCAGCACCGTTAGCGCCGCGACCGGGTGATCGCGGTGCTGACCGCGCGGTCGGGGGCCGCCCCGGTCCCGGCGATCGGCTATCAGCCCCCGGCCCCGGTGACCGACGACGACGGCGCGGCGCGGCTGGCGGTGCGACTGGAATGGGACGCCGCGGCCGCCTGGCGGGCGGTCGCCGAACAGGCCCGCGATCCGGCGGACCGGGAGCTTGCGGTGGCGGCGCTGACCGAGAGTGCGGTGCTGGCCGCCCGGTGGAACCGGGCGCTGGGCACCTGGCCGATCACCCGGGCCTTCCCCGGCGGCAGCGAATAGCGGCTAACCGGCGACCGCTGCGGCAACCTGGCCGGCCAGCCCGTCGCCAACGGCCAGCTCCCGCGTCGCGCCAGCGAACCGGTCGCGCAGCTCGACCACGCCGTCCGCCCAGCCGCGCCCGACCACCGCCACCCACGGCATCCCGAGCAGCTCCGCGTCCTTGAACTTCACCCCGGGTGAGGCGGTTCGGTCGTCGAGCAGCACCTGCAGGCCGAGGCGGTCCAACTCCGCGGCGAGCGCGACCGCCCCGGCGCGAGCCGCCTCGTCCTTGGTGGCGATCACCAGGTGCACGTGGAACGGCGCGACCGCACCCGGCCAGCGCAGCCCCAGCTCGTCGTGGTGCTGTTCGGCGATGACGGCCACCAGCCTCGACACCCCGATCCCGTAGGAGCCCATCGTCAGTCGGACCGGCTTGCCGTCTTCGCCGAGCACGTCGGCGGCGAACGCGTCGGTGTATTTGCGGCCCAGCGAGAAAAGGTGCCCGATCTCGATGCCGCGGGCGCTGACCAGCATGCCGGCCCCGTCCGGGGACGGGTCGCCGTCGCGCACCTCGGCGGCCTCGACGGTGCCGTCGGCGGTGAAGTCCCGACCCGCCACCAGGCCGACATAGTGCTTGCCGAGCGCGTCGGCACCGGTGATCCAGCTGGTTCCGTCGACCACCCGTGGGTCGACGAGGTAGCGGACACCGTTGTCGCGCAGCGCCTTCGGGCCGATGTATCCCTTCACCAGAAACGAGTGCTTGGCGAAGTCGTCGTCGCCGAGCAGTGCGTATTCGGCCGGTTCCAGCGCGGCGCCCAGCCGCTTGTCGTCGATCTCCCGGTCGCCGGGCACCCCGATGCCGAGCAGCTCCCACTCCCCGCCCGGCGGCCGCACCTTGACCAGGACGTTCTTCAGGGTGTCGGCGGCGGTGACGGCGCGGTCCAGCGCGGCATCGGCCCAATTCACCAACGTGTCGATGGTCGGGGTGTCGCCGGTGTCGTGCACGGTCGCTTCCGGCAGGCCTTCGGTCGGGGTGGGTTCCGGGCGAGGGGTGATCACCGCCTCGACGTTGGCGGCGTACCCGGATTCCGGGCAGCGCACGAAGGTGTCCTCACCGACCTCGCTCTCGGCCAGGAACTCCTCGGACGCCGAGCCGCCCATCGCCCCCGACGTGGCGGCCACGACGACGTAGCGCACCCCCAGCCGGTCGAAGATACGCCGGTAGGCGCCGCGGTGGGCCTGGTAGGCGGTTTCCAGCCCGGCGTCGTCGACGTCGAAGGAGTACGAGTCCTTCATCACGAACTCCCGGCCGCGCAGGATGCCGGCCCGCGGCCGCGCTTCGTCGCGGTATTTCGTCTGGATCTGATAGAGCACCAGCGGCAGGTCTTTATACGAGCTGCACTCCCCCTTGACCAGCAAGGTGAACATCTCCTCGTGGGTGGGGCCGAGCAGGTAGTCGTTGCGACGACGGTCCCGTAGCCGGAACATGGTGTCGCCGTACTCGGTCCAGCGGTTCGTCGCCTCATACGGAGCCCGCGGCAGCAGCGCCGGCAGCAGGATCTCCTGGCCGCCGATGGCGTTCATCTCCTCGCGGACCACCCGCTCGATGTTGCGCAGCACCCGCAGCCCCAGCGGCAGCCAGCTGTACAGACCGGGGGCGACCGGGCGGATGTAGCCGGCCCGGATCAGCAGCTTGTGGCTGGGAACCTCGGCGTCGGCGGGGTCGTCGCGCAGGGTGCGCAGGAACAGCTCGGACATCCGGGTGATCACAGCGGGCAGCCTAGGAGGGCGCCCCCACCGCATGCCGACCGGGTCGGTGGCCGATTACCGAGGCGACCGAACGGAGACCCGAACCGCTCGCAATTTCTCTGTGTGCCACCAGAGTACATCCTGTGAGTCAGGGGTTACCTTGGCGGTTGACGGCATGTCATTTGTAATCCTTTCGGATGTTTGCTAAAAGGCTGGTGTCGTCGTCGCGGTCGACAATGGACACCCGGCCGCTCGGCGGCTACCTCGGCAACCGCTGAGTTTGTCTCCGTCGCGATGCCTCAGCCGCGTCGGTATGCGCGCAGCGGGGAATTCGTGATAGCAAATGCTGCAGATAGCACGGTCCCCCGACCGTTCGTGCTGATCCACGAGAGCGCTGCTATGGAACCACGCCCGGTTGACGACACGGCCTGTCATGTGGTTCCTTTTCAGGAATTCTGGCTGCGGACCTGGAGAGGAGTCCGATGAGCGCCGTGGGATTGCTTTACGTCGGCGCCGTCCTGTTCGTCAACGGCCTCATGCTGCTGGGCGTCGTACCGCCCCGGTCGGCAGCGGTGCTGAACCTGTTGGTGGGGACGCTGCAATGCGTCATTCCCACGATAATGCTGGTTCAAGCCGGCCACGATCCGGCGGCGACACTCGCCGCGTCGGGCCTGTTTCTGTTCGGCTTCACCTACGTCTATGTCGGTGTCGGCAACCTGGCGAACCTGGAACCGCAGGGACTCGGGTGGTTCTCGCTGTTTGTGGCCGTCGCCGCGGTCGTCTACGCCCTGGTCTCGTTTGCGCTCACCAACGACCCCGTCTTCGGCGTCATCTGGCTGAGCTGGGCGGTGCTGTGGTTGCTGTTCTTCCTCGTGCTCGGGTTGGACCGCGGCCAGCTGACCGGCTTCGCCGGGTGGGCCACCGTGCTGCTCAGTCAGCCCACGTGCACAGTCCCCGCGTTCCTGATCTTGACCGGCCATTACCGCTCGTCGGCCGGCATCGCGGTGATCTGGGCGTTGGCCCTGGTCCTGCTGCTGGGCGTCGCAAGAGGCATCAGTTCCCGCCACCGCAACCGGGCCCGCGACCCGGTCGGCGCCGCTCTGTACAGCTGAAATTCGTTACCCCGAAATGAGCCGGGAAGACCCGATAGATAAAGACACGAAAACAAGGTGACGGGGCCAAGCGGCCAGACTCGTCAAGTGGAAGGTGAGCGATGGAGTTGCCAGCTTGCTCTGCCCGTTTTGTCGGCCCGGTGATCTTTGGGGTGGTGATGCGCCCGGGAGCTGCGGTCGTCGCCGGTGAACCACACCGGGGCGCGGGGCGGCGGTGATGGTGGATTTTGCGGCGCTGCCGCCGGAGGTCAATTCCGGACGCATGTACACCGGGGCGGGCTCGGCCCCGATGACAGCCGCCGCAGCCGCCTGGGACCGGCTGACCGCACAGCTGACCTCGGCCGCCGACTCCTACCAGACGGTGCTCACAACGCTCACCGACCAATCCTGGCAAGGCCCCGCAGCGACAGCGATGACCACCGCAGCAGCGCCATATCTGACCTGGCTGCAGAGCACCGCCACCCAGACCGAACACACCGCCAACCAGGCCCGCGCCGCCGCCGCCGCCTACCAACAGGCCTTCGCCGCCACCGTGCCACCCTCGACGATCGCCGCCAACCGCGCCGCACTGGCCACCCTGACCGCCACCAACACCCTCGGACAGAACAGCGCCGCGATCGCCGCCAACCACGCCGACTACGCCGAGATGTGGGCCCAAGACGCCGCCGCCATGCACGACTACGCCGCCAACTCCGCCGCCGCCACCACCCTGACCCCCTTCACCACCCCACCCCAGACCACCAACCCCACCGAAAACACCCCGGCCAACACCCTCGCCCAGACCGCCGCATCGTCGACCCAGGGGCTGGGCAACCTGCTGCAATCGAACCCGCTGGAACAGCTCTTGAACAGTCCGTTCATCCAGGGCATCGAACAACTCGGCCAGAAATTCTCCGGCTTCTCCGATTTCGCCGGCGCGCAGGGGCTCGGTGTTGCCGGCATTCTGCTCGGCGGGCCGGACTGGGCGGTGCAGGGGGCCGTTGCGGCCACCCAGGTTTTCGCCGCGGTCACGGCGGGGACACCCGGGCTGGCGTCCGCGGTGGCAGCGGATGCACCGGGGTTCACCCTGGCGGGTTCATCCGGATCCGGGCTGACCGGCACCGCGGCCCTCGCCGAAGCCAGGGTGTCGGCGGATCTGGGCCGCGCGGCGTCGCTCGGTTCATTGTCGGTGCCGCCGTCTTGGGGTGCGGCCCCCGAGGACGTCCGGCTCGCCGCCAGGGCATTGCCGGCCGCAGGTCTGGCCGGCTTACCCGAGGCCGGGGCGGCGGGGCCGGGCGGCTGGCTCGGCGGTATCCCACCGATGGGAAGCGTGGTCAACGCACCGAGGAGCGGCGAGTCACGGGCGCGGTCCGCCTCCGGAACCTCGGCGAGTCAGCACCTCGGCGGGGCGATCGCCGCCGACGAAGCGACGCGGGGCCAGCCGGTGTTCGCCCCCGGTGTCCGGGGCGCGTCGAGCGAGCGGGACGAGCTGAACAGGGTTCGCGAGGCGGTCGCCGAATTGCGACAGACACGTGAAGCCCTCAAGCGGTCCGCGGTCGAGATGATCAGGGAAGCGAGGCGACGATGAACCGGCCGCGGCACGAGTCGGCACCTGCCGGACACGGCGGGCCGATCGAGGCGTCGTCAACTGAGCAACGGAACCTGGCCGGCGCGGCCGCCGAAGTCGCGTTGCGGTAGCATCGCCGCGACATGGCATGATCACTCGCTATGCGTCTCACCCCACACGAGCAGGAGCGGCTGCTGCTGTCCTACGCCGCCGAGCTCTCCCGTAGGCGCCGAGCGAGGGGTCTGCGCCTCAATCACCCGGAAGCCGTTGCGGTGATTGCCGATCACATTCTCGAGGGTGCGCGCGACGGCCGCACCGTCGCAGAGCTGACGGCCAGCGCACGAGAGGTGCTCAGCCGCGATGACGTCATGGAAGGGATCCCGGAGATGCTGGAGAGGGTACAGGTAGAGGCGACGTTCCCGGACGGCACCAAGTTGGTCAGCGTGCATGACCCGATCGGGTGATCGTGATCCCGGGTGAGATCCTGTACGGCGCGGGTGATATCGAAATCAACCCGGGCGCACCAAGGGTAGAGATGCAGATCGTCAACACCGGTGACCGCCCGGTCCAGGTCGGTAGTCATGTCCACCTGCCGCAGGCCAATGCGGCGTTGTCGTTCGACCGCGTGACCGCCCACGGCCACCGCTTGGACATCCCGGCGGGCACCGCCATCCGTTTCGAGCCCGGCGTGCCCCAGACCGTTGGATGCGTTCCACTGTGCGGCCGACGCGAGGTGCACGGGTTGACGCTGGACCCGCCCGGAAGTCTCGACAGCTGATGGCCCGGCTATCCAGGGAGCACTACGCCCAGCTATTCGGTCCCACCGCCGGCGACCGGATCCGGCTCGCCGACACCGATCTGCTGGTGGAGATCACCGAAGATCGCAGCGGCGGGCCAGGACTCGCCGGCGACGAGGCGGTGTTCGGTGGCGGCAAGGTGCTCCGCGAGTCGATGGGCCAGGGACGCGCGACCCGGGCCGAAGGTGCGCCGGACACCGTCATCACCGGCGCGGTCATCATCGACTACTGGGGGATCGTCAAGGCCGACATCGGTATCCGTGACGGGCGCATCACGGCGATCGGCAAAGCCGGGAACCCCGACACCATGGCGGGAATACACCCGGATCTGGTGGTGGGACCCTCGACCGAAGTCATCAGCGGAAACGGGCGAATCGTGACCGCCGGCGCGATCGACTCGCATGTGCATCTGGTGTGCCCGCAGCTCATTCCCGAAGCCCTGGGCTCCGGAATCACCACCATTGCCGGTGGCGGAACCGGCCCAGCAGAAGGCACTGAGTCCACCACCGTCACCCCGGGGGAATGGCATCTGGCGATGATGCTCGAGGCGTTGGACTCGTATCCGGTGAACGTCGCACTGCTCGGTAAGGGCAACACGGTGAGTTCCGAGGCGTTGTGGGAACAGCTGCGGGGCGGCGCATCGGGTTTCAAACTGCACGAGGACTGGGGGTCGACCCCGGCGGCCATCGACACCTGCCTGACTGTCGCCGATGCGGCCGGCGTGCAGGTGGCGCTGCACACCGACACGCTCAACGAGACGGGGTTCGTCGAAGACACCCTGGCTGCGATCCGCGGCCGGTCGGTGCACACCTACCACACCGAAGGCGCCGGGG
>NZ_JBYCLB010000580.1:0-3888 GCF_057473705.1 Mycobacterium sp. TH-M15
GAGCCGGCCCAGCGGCTCGGTGCGGATCTGCGCCGACAGGTGCACGACGCGGCCCGGCGGGCCCGGGTGGCCGCCCGGATGCTGGCGACGTTGCCGACCGTGGCCAAGGACAACGCGCTGAACGTCGCCGCCGATGCGCTGCTGGCCCGCGTCGACGACATCCTGGCCGCCAACGCCGAGGATCTGGCCGCGGCCCGGGCGGGCGGCACCGCCGAGGCGATGCTGGACCGGCTGGCGCTGAACCCGCAGCGGGTCGACGGGATCGCCGCCGGCCTGCGCCAGGTGGCCGGGCTGCCCGACCCGGTCGGCGAGGTGCTGCGCGGATACACGCTGCCCAACGGGCTGCAGCTGCGCCAGCAGCGGGTTCCGCTCGGCGTGGTGGGCATGGTCTACGAGGGCCGGCCCAACGTCACCGTCGACGCATTCGGGCTGACGTGCAAGTCCGGCAACGCGGCGCTGCTGCGCGGCAGCTCGTCGGCGGTGAAGTCCAACGCCGCCCTGGTGGCGGTGCTGCGTGACGCGCTGGCCGGTGCGGACCTGCCCGCCGACGCGGTGCAGCTGCTGGACAGCTCGGACCGGGCCACGGTGACCCACCTGATCCAGGCCCGCGGCCTGGTCGACGTGGTGATCCCGCGCGGCGGGGCCGGCCTGATCGACGCGGTGGTGCGCGACGCGCAAGTGCCCACCATCGAGACCGGGGTGGGCAACTGCCACGTCTACGTCCACGCCGACGCCGACCTGGCGGTGGCCGAGCGGGTGCTGCTGAACTCCAAGACCCGCCGGCCCAGCGTCTGCAACGCCGCCGAGACGCTGCTGGTCGACACCGCGATCGCCGAGGAGGCGCTGCCTAGGCTGCTGGCCGCGCTGGCTGCCGCCGGGGTGACCGTGCACGGCGGGGGCACCGGCGCCGCGGCCGAGGACGACCTGCGCCGCGAGTACCTCTCGATGGACATCGCGCTGTCGCTGGTCGACGGGCTCGACGACGCGATCGCGCACATCAACGAATACGGCACCGGGCACACCGAGGCGATCGTCACCACCAACATGGCCGCCGCGCAGCGCTTCACCGAACAGGTGGACTCGGCGGCGGTGATGGTCAACGCGTCGACGGCGTTCACCGACGGCGAGCAGTTCGGCTTCGGTGCCGAGATCGGCATCTCCACCCAGAAGCTGCACGCCCGCGGCCCGATGGGCCTGCCGGAGCTGACCTCGACAAAATGGATCGTGTGGGGAAAGGGCCACACCCGTCCGGCCTGAGCCGATCGTCCTCGTCCGCTAGGAGAGCCCCTCGTGCAGACACCCGCACGGCACGCGCCGCTGTTCACCGACATCGACGATGTCGCGCGGCGGCTGGCCGAGACCGGCTACCTGGCCGACACCGCCACCACCACCGCGGTGTTCCTCGCCGACCGGCTGGGCAAGCCGCTGCTGGTCGAGGGTCCGGCCGGGGTCGGCAAGACCGAGCTGGCCCGGGCGGTGGCGACCGCCACCGGCTCCGGCCTGGTGCGGCTGCAGTGCTACGAGGGCGTCGACGAGGCCCGCGCCCTCTACGAGTGGAACCACGCCAAGCAGATCTTGCGCATCCAGGCCGGGTCGGGGGACTGGGACGCCACCAAGCTCGACGTGTTCTCCGAGGAGTTCCTGCTGTCGCGTCCGCTGCTGACCGCGATTCGGCGCGCCGACCCCACCGTGCTGCTCATCGACGAGACCGACAAGGCCGACATCGAGATCGAGGGCCTGCTGCTGGAGGTGCTCAGCGACTTCGCGGTCACCGTCCCGGAGCTGGGCACCATCGCCGCGGCGCGCACGCCGTTCGTGGTGTTGACCTCCAACGCCACCCGGGAGCTGTCCGAGGCCCTCAAGCGCCGCTGCCTGTTCCTGCACATCGACTTCCCCGACGCCGACCTGGAGCGGCGCATCCTGCTGTCCCGGGTGCCCGAGCTGCCGGAGCGGCTGGCGGCCGAGCTGGTGCGCATCGTCGGCGTGCTGCGCGGCATGCAGCTGAAGAAGCTACCGTCGGTGGCCGAGACCATCGACTGGGCCAGAACCGTTCTGGCGCTGGGCCTGAACACCGTCGACGACGCCACCGTGGCCCAGACCCTGGGTGTGGTGCTCAAACACCAGTCCGACCAGGTGCGCGCCGCCGGCGAGCTGCGGCTGAACTGAGGCCCCGATGGTTCGCCGCAGCCGACCCCCGCAGCCCCTGGCCCCGCACGGCATCCCGGGCCATCTGGTGGGGTTCGTGGAAGCGCTGCGCGGACAGGGCATCTCGGTCGGCCCGTCGGAGACGGTGGACGCCGGCCGGGTACTGGCCGTCCTCGGCCTCGCCGACCGGGAGACGCTGCGCGCCGGCCTGGCCTGCGCGGTGCTGCGCCGGGCCGACCACCGCGACACCTACGACGCGATGTTCGACCTGTGGTTCCCGGCCGCGCTCGGCACCCGGACGTCGGTCGCCGAAGCCGGAACAGACGAGGACGCAGATGATTTCGAGTCGATCCGGGACGACCTGGATGCGACGCGGTCGATGCTGGTCGATCTGCTCACCGGCGACGGCGACCAAACCGAGACCGACCAGGCCCTGGCGGCGATGATCGCCCGGATCGTCGAGGCGCACGGCAGGTACAAATCGAGTCGGGGAACGTCGTACTCGTCGTATCAGGTGATCAAGGCGCTGGCGCTGGAGGAGCTGACCGCCCGGCTGCTGGCCGGGCTGCTCGCACCGTACGGAGACCAGCCCAGCCCGGCTCAGCAGCAGATCGCCAAATCGGTTTCCGTGCAGCGGATCGATCAGCTACGCAAGCTGGTCGAGGCGGAGACCAAACGCCGGACCGCGGAACAGCTGGGTCGCGACCACGTCCAGATGTACGGAATCCCGCAGCTGAGCGAGAACGTGGAATTCCTGCGCGCCTCCGGCGAACAGCTGCGGGCGATGCGCCGGGCGGTGGCGCCGCTGGCCCGCACGCTGGCCACCCGGCTGGCCGCCCGCCGTCGCCGCTCCCGGGCTGGGGCGATCGACCTGCGCAGGACGCTGCGCAAGTCGATGTCCACCGGCGGCGTCCCGATCGACCTGGTGTCGCGCAAGCCGCGGCCGGCCCGGCCCGAGCTGGTGGTGCTCTGCGACGTCTCCGGGTCGGTGGCCGGCTTCAGCCACTTCACCCTGCTGCTGGTGCACGCGCTGCGCCAACAGTTCTCCCGGGTCCGGGTCTTCGCGTTCGTCGACACCACCGACGAGGTGACCCACCTGTTCGGGCCCGATGCCGACCTGGCGGTCGCCGTGCAGCGGATCACCACCGAAGCCGGGGTGTACACCCGCGACGGGCACTCCGACTACGGCAACGCGTTCGTGTCGTTCGCCGAGAACTATCCGAATGTGTTGTCGCCGCGCAGTTCCCTGCTGGTGCTCGGCGACGCCCGGACCAACTACCGCAACCCCGCGACCGAGGTGCTCACCCACCTGGTGACCGCCAGCCGGCACGCGCACTGGCTCAACCCCGAGCCCAAACACCTCTGGGACAGCGGCGATTCGGCGGTCTCCTGGTACCGCGAGGTGATCACCATGCACGAGTGTCGGTCGGCCAAGCAGCTGGCCGGGGTGATCGACGGACTGCTGCCGGTGTAGCCACTTCCGGCGCGAGCGTGCAGAACGCGTCGCTGCTCCTATCCGGCGGTCGGAACTACGCTACTCACACGTGGGGGAGCCACCCCGGCCCTTTCGGGGACAGCACGAACCCGCGCCCCTGCGGGTCCTTGCACGCGGTCATGCGCGCGTAGTCCACACCGCAGATCACGCCGCTAAGGGCTCGCGCAGTAATTAATCGGGTTCTGGTGGGCGTGTCGCGGTGTGGTCGGCGGTGAGCGTGTAGTTCCAGTCGCCGTGGAATTCGTGAC
>NZ_JBYCLB010000581.1:0-7058 GCF_057473705.1 Mycobacterium sp. TH-M15
TGCAGGAGCTGCAGCAGGATCTTGCCGCCCGCCTCGTGCACGGCGCCGGTGATCCGGCGGTGCCGCCGCGCGTCGCCGGTGGTGACCATCTGGGCGGCGAACGGCAGCAGCCAGCCGGCCTTGTTCGGTGCGTAGCCGCCGGTGACGATCAGGCCGACGCCGCCGCGGGCCCGTTCGGCGAAGTACTCGGCCAGCCGGCCGAGGTCGCCGGCACGGTCTTCCAGCCCGGTGTGCATCGAGCCCATCACCACCCGGTTGCGCAGTGTGGTGAACCCGAGATCCAGCGGGGCGAGCAGGTTCGGGTACGGGTTGGTGCTCATAGCGCCGCCTTCACTTCGTCGAGCCAGTCGATCGCGCTCTCCTCGGCCCGGATTCCGCCGCGCAGCACCAGGTACTGGTGCAGACCGGTGCCGGACAGCGAAGCCGGATCGGGGAACTGGCGTTTCTCCAGGTCGCGGTAGAGGTCTAGTCGGGCGGCCCGCTCGAGGCGCAGCGCGACGGTCTGATCGCGTACCGCCGCCGCGTCGCCGTAGCCGGCGGCGCGCACTTTGACGGCCAGGTCACGCAGCCGGGCGTCGGCGATCGAGCTGCCTCGGCCGGACCGGCCCTGCTCGAGTGGCGCCGCGACCCAGCGGGCGAGCTCCCGTCGGCCGATTTCGGAGACGGTGTAGACCTTCTTGTCCGGCCGGCCGTGCTGCACCACCGGCGTGACGTGTACCCAGTCGTCGGCCTCCATCGACCGCAGCGTCCGGTAGATCTGCTGGTGGGTGGCGCTCCAGAAGTAGCCGATCGACCGGTCGAAGCGGTGCGCGAGCTCGTAGCCGGAGCCGGATTGCTCGCACAACGAGACCAGGATGGCGTGCGGGAGTGCCACGGCGGCAGCTTAGGCACAGCCGAGCCATATATGCAACTAATTGCACTGCAACTATGCGACTAGCGACGTGGGGCCGTCCGGCTCCGCGGCGCCACCGACTACCATCGGGTGCCGTGCAACGGGGAGTCTCGGCGTCGCTGCCGGATTTCCCGTGGGACACCCTGGCCGACGCCGCGGCGCTGGCCCGCTCCCACCCCGGCGGGATCGTCGATTTGTCCGTCGGCACCCCGGTCGACCCGGTTGCCCCGGTGATCCGCGACGCGCTGGCCGCCGCCGGCGAAGCCGCCGGCTACCCGGCCACCGCCGGCACCCCGGCGCTGCGGGCATCGGCGGCCGGCGCGCTGCAGCGCCGCTACGGCGTCACCGCGCTGGCCGAGTCCGCGGTGCTGCCGGTGATCGGCACCAAAGAGCTCATCGCCTGGCTGCCCACGCTGCTCGGCCTGGACGCCGAACGGGTGGTCGCCATCCCGGAGCTGGCCTACCCGACCTACGAGGTGGGCGCCCGGCTGGCCGGTGCGACGGCGGTGCGGGCGGAGTCGGTCGCCGCGCTGGACGCGGCCGGCCCGGCGCTGGTGTACCTGAACTCGCCGAGCAACCCGACCGGGCGGGTGCTGGACGCCGACGAACTGCGCGCGCTGGTGACCTGGGCGCGGGCCCACGACGCGCTGCTGGTCTCCGACGAGTGCTACCTGGGGCTGGGCTGGGACGCCGAACCGGTGTCGGTGCTGCATCCGTCGGTCTGCGCCGGGGACCACACCGGTCTGCTGGCGGTGCACTCGCTGTCGAAGACGTCGTCGCTGGCCGGGTACCGGGCCGGTTTCGTCGCCGGGGACGCCGGGCTGGTGGCCGAGCTGCTCGCGGTGCGCAAGCATGCCGGGATGATGGTGCCGACGCCGGTGCAGGCCGCGATGGTCGCCGCGCTGGACGACGACGCCCACGAGCGGGTGCAGCGGGACCGCTATGCCGCGCGTCGGGCCGCCCTGCTGCCGGCGCTGCGGTCGGCCGGGTTCACCGTCGACTTCTCCGCGGGTGGGCTGTATCTGTGGGCCAGCCGCGGCGAGCCGTGCCGGCGCACCGTCGACTGGCTGGCGCACCGCGGCATCCTGGTGGCGCCCGGAGAGTTCTACGGCCCCACCGGATCCGAGCATGTTCGGGTGGCGCTGACCGCCACCGACGAGCGGATCGCCGCCGCGGTCGACCGGCTGGGCTCGGGCGGGCGGTAGCGCCAACCGTGCGGATTCACGCCGAGGTCGCCGATGCGCTTGGCCGCCGGGCGACCGGTTGTCGCGCTGGAGAGCACGATCATCGCGCACGGCCTGCCGCGGCCGGACAACCTGCGGATCGCCCGCGAGATTGAGAACGTGGTGCGCTCGGCCGGCGCGGTCCCGGCCACATGCAGGTCTTCGATGGCGAGCCGGTCGTGGGTCTTGACCAGCCGGTTGGAGACCTGGTGGAGGAAATGGCGGCGGCGGTTGGCGACGTGGTGGTGATGCCGGGCCAGCTGGGCGGCGGCATCGCGGCGGTTGTGTGATCCTTTCTGTTTGCGGGACAACGATCTGGCCAGCCGGCGCTGCTTTGCGCTACCGGCGGCCAGGGCTTTTGGGGTGTCGGTGATGCGGATGGTGTCGGCGCCGTCGGCGTGGGCGGCGACGACGAACGCGGCCAGGCCCCGGTCAACCCCGGCCCAGCCGGCGGTATCACCATCGCAGCGTGGCCGGTGGTGGTGGGTGGGGTGTAGCTCGGCGGCTTCGATGTTGAGCGCCACCCACCAATGCCCGGCCACACCGACGGTATCGACGGTGAATGTTCGTCCGGCGTCCTCGGTTTTCTTCCACGCGTTGAACGTGTTGATCAGGTCAAAGCCCGTCCACGGAACGTCGATGTCCGGATCGGCGCGGCGGGCGGTCCAGTCGGTTTTCACCAGGCGCAGGCACTGGTTGAACGCGCCGCACCCGCACACGAGGGCGTCCTGATCCTCAGCCAGATCGCCCTACTCCTGCGGCGCCTCGACCGCAGCCAGTTGTTCGACACTCTTTAGACGACGCCGCCTTGCAGCGCATCGCAACCGGCGCGGCCGTGAAGGTCAGCCTCTGGGATGTCGCGGCGCTGGCGGCCCGGGGCGGGGACGGCGCGACGACGGTCGCCTCGACCGCGCATCTCGGCGCGGCGACCCGCATCACCGTCTTCGCCACCGGCGGGCTGGGCGGCGTGCACCGGGGGGCGCGGGACAGCTGGGACGAGTCGGCCGACCTCACCACCCTGTCGCGAACCGGGGTGCTGGCGGCCTCCTATGACGCCCTCGGCAACGACCTGCACGCCGCCATCAACACCCACAGCCAGCTGATCCGCGGCCAGGCCGGCGACGCCGAGAGAGGGCGGCCAGAGAAGAGACGAGACAGCACAGAAGAGACGAGGCAGCAAGGCATCTCAGCGCGGTGCGGTGAGTTTGCGTAGGACGCGGACATCGTTTTCGAGTCGGTCGAGCATGAGGGCGGTTTCGGTGGGTGTGCCGCGTTCGGCGGTGAGCCGCTGCAGGATCCAGTCGCGTACGAGGGTTGATGCTGGCACGCCGTGGGCGTTGGCCAGGGCGTGGAGTTCGGCGAGTTCGTCAGGGTGCTTTCGTTGACCCGTTGAACGTGGGAGAGCATCGTGCGTGGCAGGTCTGCGGGCTGGACAAGCAGGGCCGTGCTGGTGTTTGCGGAAGGCGGTGATCTGCCGCGGCCGTCCGATGAGGTGGCCGAGCTGCTCGGGATTGCGGCGGCCTGGCGCTCGCACAGCAGGCCAAGGCCGGCGCCCTGGTGCAACCAGATACCGACGTGCGTACCCGGCACGTCCGGCGCATTCTGGGTTATGGACACGATCACGCCACTGCCGGTCAACGAGCCGGTGCACGACTACGCGCCCGGCTCCCCGGAGCGGGTTCGGCTTCGTACCGCGCTGACGATCCTGGCCGAGCGACCGCGCGAACTGCCGCATGTCATCGCCGGGGACCACCGAATGGGCGACGGCGAGCGGATCGACATCGTCCAGCCGCACCGGCACGCCGCCCGGCTGGGTACCCTGACCAACGCCACCCGCGACGACGCGCAGGACGCGGTCGAAGCGGCGACCGCCGCCAAGAAGGCTTGGGCGGCAACCCCGTTCGAGGAGCGCGCCGCGGTCTTTCTGCGCGCGGCCGACCTGCTGGCCGGCCCGTGGCGGGAGAAGATCGCCGCGGCCACCATGCTCGGCCAGTCCAAGACCGCCTACCAGGCCGAGATCGACGCGCCGTGCGAGCTGATCGACTTCTGGCGGTTCAACGTCGCGTTCGCCCGCCAGATTCGGGCCCAGCACCCGATCAACGTCCCCGGGGTGCGCAACAGCACCGACTACCGCCCGCTGGACGGGTTCGTCTACGCGATCACCCCGTTCAACTTCTCCGCCATCGCCGGCAACCTGCCGACCGCGCCGGCGCTGATGGGCAACACGGTGATCTGGAAGCCGTCGATCACCCAGACGCTGGCCGCCTACCTGACCATGCGGCTGCTGGAGGAGGCCGGGCTGCCGCCGGGGGTGGTCAACCTGCTCGCCGGCGACGGGTATGCGGTCTCCGATGTGGCGCTGGCCGATCCGCGGCTGGCCGGGATCCACTTCACCGGGTCGACGGCCACCTTCCGCGGGCTGTGGCGACGGGTGGCGGAGAACATCGACCGGTACGTGAGCTATCCGCGGCTGGTGGGGGAGACCGGCGGCAAGGACTTCGTGGTGGCGCATACCTCGGCCCGGCCGGACGTGCTGCGCACCGCGCTGATCCGCGGCGCGTTCGACTACCAGGGCCAGAAGTGCTCCGCCGCGTCGCGGGCGTTCGTCCCGCACTCGATGTGGCAGCGGATGGGTGACGACCTGCTGACTGCCACCGCGGAGCTGCGCTACGGCGACATCACCGACCTGACCAACTTCGGCGGGGCGCTGATCGACGAGCGGGCGTTCGCCAAGAACGTCGCCGCGATCGAGCGCGCGAAGGACACCGCCGGCGTCACGATCGCGGTCGGCGGCGAATACGACGACAGCGTCGGCTATTTCGTGCGGCCCACGGTGCTGCTCTGCGACGACCCGGCCGACGAGGTGTTCCACCGGGAGTACTTCGGCCCGCTGCTGGCGGTGCACGTCTACCCCGACGACGACTACCGGCGCATCCTCGAGGTGGTTGACGCCGGGTCGGCCTATGCGCTCACCGGTGCGGTCATCGCCGAGGATCCTGCCGCGGTGCGGCAGGCCCAGGATCGGCTGCGATTCGCCGCCGGCAACTTCTACGTCAACGACAAGCCGACCGGGGCGGTGGTGGGGCAGCAGCCGTTCGGTGGGTCGCGCGGCTCCGGCACCAACGACAAGGCCGGTTCGGCGCTGAACCTGCTGCGCTGGACGTCGGCGCGGACGATCAAGCAGAACCTCGCCCCGCCGACCGATCACCGCTACCCGCACATGGCGGCCTAAGGCACCGGCGCCGGCCCGGCGCAGCCCGAGGTCAGAATCCGGGCGATCGCGTCGTGCTCGGCCTGGGTGACCCAGAGACCGTAGGCGGCCTTGACGTCGACGATCCGGGAGACGTAGGTGCAGCGGTACGCCTTGTTCGGCGGCAGCCAGGTGGCGGCGTCGCCGTCGCCCTTCGCCTCGTTGACCGCGCCCTCGGTCGCCTGCAGGTTCGCCGGGTCGTTGGCGAAGTTGCGCGCGGTGAGCTCGTCCCACTGCTGAGCGCCTTTCTGCCAGGCGTCGGAGAGCGGCACGACGTGGTCGATCTGCACCAGCCGCGAGCTGCTCCGGCCGCGGTGGAAGTCGACGGTGTCGCCGGTGTAGGGGTCGGCCAGGACGCCGGAGAGCACGACGCAGTCGTCGGTGCCCGGCTTGAACTCGATGTCGACCAGATCCCGGCGCAGGATGTCGTTGCGGGTGTCGCAGCCGTTATGGCCGTCGGGAACCGTGACGTCGTCATCCCACGCCTTACCGAAAAACGCCCGGTCGTAACCGGTCTTCGGGGCGCGGCCCTTGATCGGCAGGGTGTCGAGTTTGGCCAGCTCCGGGTTGGCCGGTCCGGGGCCGCCGATCGGGTCGGCCGGCGTCACGGCCAGTGCGAGCAGGGCCAACGCACCGGCGACGACGACCGTGGTGATCGACGCTCGCCAGTGCCTCATGCCCGGTGATTTTATCGGCGGACTCCGACAGGTCCGGGCACCGCGATGCACGGCGATGAACGGCCGTCAAATTCAGCGTACGATCGTCGTTTATAAACGCTGGTCGCCCTCACGCACGTCGTCCGCGGGCTACGGTCGCGGCGAGAGGCGTCCGATCGAGTACCTGATTGGGAGCACCGCGTGAGCATCCTCAGCGCCCCTCGGACACTGGCACCGTCTCGCCCCTACCCGCCGCGACTCGGCCCGAAAGGGTCGTTCTTCTACAAGGCGCTGACCACCACCGACCACAAGGTCATCGGGGTCATGTACATGGTCACCACCATGACGTTCTTCCTGATCGGTGGGCTGATGGCGCTGCTGATGCGCACCGAGCTGGCCGCGCCCGGGCTGCAGTTCCTCTCCAACGAGCAGTACAACCAGCTGTTCACCATGCACGGCACCATCATGCTGCTGCTGTACGCCACCCCGATCGTCTTCGGCTTCGCCAACCTGGTGCTGCCGCTGCAGATCGGCGCCCCCGACGTGGCCTTCCCGCGGCTGAACGCGTTCTCCTATTGGTTGTTCCTGTTCGGCGCGCTGATCGCCCTCGCTGGTTTCATCACCCCGGGCGGGGCTGCCGACTTCGGCTGGACCGCCTACACCCCGCTCTCCAGCGCGGTCCACAGCCCGGGCGCCGGCGGCGACCTGTGGATCGTCGGCCTGGCGGTCAGCGGTCTGGGCACCATTCTGGGCGCGGTCAACATGATCACCACCGTGGTCTGCATGCGCGCGCCGGGGATGACGATGTTCCGGATGCCGATCTTCACCTGGAACATCCTGATCACCTCGATCCTGGTGCTGATCGTCTTCCCGCTGCTGACCGCCGCGCTGTTGGGGCTGGCCGTCGACCGGCATCTGGGCGGGCACATCTACGACGCCGCCAACGGCGGGGTGATCCTGTGGCAGCACCTGTTCTGGTTCTTCGGCCACCCCGAGGTCTACATCGTGGCGCTGCCGTTCTTCGGGGTCGTCAGCGA
>NZ_JBYCLB010000582.1:0-2121 GCF_057473705.1 Mycobacterium sp. TH-M15
GCTTCCCGGGCGGCGACAACGGGATCGATCCCCGGGGCGCCCACCAGGGCGCGCCCCTGCGCTATCCCACCGGGTAGCCGTCGATGCGCAGATCCTCGTACACCATCGGCGCCAGCTCCCCCGCCAGCCGGTGGTGAGGGCCATCCGGTAGCGGCAGCTGGTCCTCGAGGCGCGCGATCAGCAGGTAGGCCGCCTTGATGCGGAACATCTCCGAAAACCGCGGGGCCGGCCACACCATCTCGGCCAGGGCCTCGATCTGCTCGCCCGGCTCGGCGCGGTAGCGGGCGTTGTTCCAGCGCAGGTTCCACGGCACCTGGCTGGCCGGGACCGGCTGATGCAGCGGCGGGTCGACCGGGACCGTCTGGTCGGGCGGTTCCTCGATCAGCTCGTAGAGTTCCTGGCGCACGATCGTCTCCCGCGCGTTCTGCAGCGCGCCGCGGCGCAGCGCCGCGGTCGTCAGGTAGTCCGGGTGCGCGCCGTGGCGTTGAGTCCATTGCTGGATCGCCGCGGCGGCCAGGTCATCGGCCAGCGCGGTCGCCATCCGATCCAATCGGGCCGCCACCTCGCCCAGGTGCCGGCGGCGGTGGTCCTCGGTCCACTCCGGGGGCAGATCCAGCCAGTCGCGGTACACCTCGTGGACCGCTTGCTGCATCCATGCGGTCACCGCCGGTGTCAGGGTCGTCCCCACAAGCCGCTCCTTCGCTGATCCCGCGGTTTCCCGTCATCTGCCCGTTCACGTCCGTGCTCATGATCGGCCGTTTGACCCGCACCCCCGGTTTTCGAGCCTCGCCCGCACATCACACCTCTTGCACTAAGGTCACGTAATGCTAACATAACGTCCTGACGAATTGTGGAACGGGGGGCGGTGGGCGACGACCCGGCGGTATTGGCGGCGCGCACGGACACCGAACGGGTGTGCCCGCGCTGCGGGACGACGTTCGACATGCCGGGCAAAGGGCGGGGCCGACGCCCGCTGTGGTGCTCGCCGCGATGCCGGCGGGCCGCCTCGGCCGAGCGGATCGCCGCCACGCGGGCCGGGGCGGCGGTGCGGGTGATCGAGGTGCCCCGCGCGCACCGACCCGACGCCGATGCGCGCCTGCCCATCCCGTCCATGCACACGCTGGCGCGGTTGTTTTTGAGTTCGGACTACCAGTGCAAAACCCTCCTGGATTTCCTGGCGCACCGCTACAGCACGGGCGCGATCAGCGAAGAGCTGCGGGCGGCGATGCAGCGGTTCGCCGCCTCGGTACACCTGCACCAAGCCCTGTCCCAGGACCCGGCCTATGCGCGGGCCCGTGACGAGGTCCAGCGGCTGCGGGAGCATCTTCGCCGTGATGCGCAGCGTGCCGCCGACCGTGACCACGAGTTAGCGCGGCTGCGCGGTGAGGCCGCGCAGGCGGCGGTGTTGCGGGCGCGGGTCGCCGAACTGGAAGCCGAACTGGACGCCACCGCCGACTGGCGGCCACCCGAGCCGCCGGGCCAGCACCAGGCGGCGCTGAGCCGCCAACAGCGCCGCGCCGCCGCCCGCGCCGCCGCCAAAACCCACTAACCCGGCGGATACCAGCATGTCGGTCAGACAGGCGCGTGGCGGCGGCTTCTGGCATGCTGATCACCCGGGAAGGACAGGCGGGGCGGGCGGGCCGAACGTGGAGAGTGCGATGACCGTCGCCGATCTGGCAGCGGTTATCGCACTCCGCTGGCAGCGTCTTCAACGGCCAGATCGCCAGTCGGCTCGACACCGAGAACTTCCTACGCGGGGTGTCGGTAAGGATCGTGTCACCAGGTACAAACGGGCTGGCTGCGCCGACCTCGTCCGCGCGATCACCGGCCGCGATGATCGACCCCAGACCGTGCACCACGTCGCCGCCACCACCGGCCGCGGCCAACTACCCGACCGCGTAGCCCGCTTCACCGCCAAACGCGACCATGACATCGCCCGCCGACGCGGCGCCGACCGGGCCTGGACCGGCCACCAAGCCCGCGAACAAGCCGAACAAAACCGCTGGCTCCACGAATACCTCGACCGCGCCGGCATGGCTGCGCCCGCACTGATGCCTAGCGCACGCCTACGGCACATAGTCGCAGTCGTCGGTGTCGTCGCCGCCGCCGCGACGGGCGCTT
>NZ_JBYCLB010000583.1:0-8688 GCF_057473705.1 Mycobacterium sp. TH-M15
GCCGGCGGCGGCGGTGGCGGCACCTCCGGAGGAAGCGGCGGAAGCGGCGGTATCTCCGGGGTCGGCGTCGGGGGTGTCGTCGATGTGGTCGGCGTCGTCGTGGTCGTCGGCGGGGTCATCGACAAGGTGTCCGGGCAGAGCTCGTGTTGCGCGGCGTCGACCATCACCGAGCTGATGCCCTCGGAGATCTTCGAGTCGAACCGATCGCGGGCCGGCCGGCCGCGGCGCAGGTTCTGACAGATCAGCTTGCCGAAAGTCACGGCCCCCGACGGTGTGCTGATCCCGGAGCTTTTCTGGTATTTGAAGCCGTGCGCGTCGAGGTAGCTCAGGTAGCTGGTGTCGTCAGCCTGTGCCGGCGCACTGAAGAGCACCAGGGTTCCGGGGACCAACGCCAGCACTGCCAACCGCCGCATCATGCCTGGAACTGTAGACGGCGTGACTGCGTCCGCGCCGCCGGGTTATCGGCTCGCGACCGTCGCCTCGCCGCGCAGATCTGCGGCGATCAGCCGGGCCGCGGTGTTCTGCCAGTTGTGCAGCGATCGCTGCGGCACCTCGGTGACCAGCCACTGCCACGCCTTCCGGGCCGTCGGGTCCAGCCCGGCGGCGGTGGCATTCTGCGCGTAGGCCCGCACCCCGACCACGTACGGGAAGTACAACGAGTTGTAGTAGCGCCACTGCTCGGTGGTGCCGAATTCGGCCCCGTCGCCCGGTTTGAGCCGGGCGATCCCCTCGGCCAGCACCGCTTTGAGTTCGTTGGCCCGTTCCAGCGGCCCGTCGGAGGCACCCCGGGCGGCCAGCCGCTCGTCGATCACCGGTAACGCGGTCAACGGGCTGGCGATCAGCTTCGACAGGTCGCCGTAGTGGCCCAGCGCACGCCGCGTCAGCCGGACGAACGTGCCCTCGTCGACGTCGCCCAGCGGGTTGGCCGCCCGCAGCGGCAGCGCGGCCTCGGTACGCCGCAGGACGGCGCGGTCGGCACGCAGCCCCGGCGAGCCCCGGAACACGACCCGGTCCCACAGCGAGGCCAGCCGGCCGGCGAATACCTGGGCCGCGATCGCGACGGCCAACGTGGTGAACAGCAGCACCGTCAACGCCGGCTCTGCGGCGGCCTGGTCGCGGGTGACCGCGAGCGTGACCAGCACCTGCCCACCGAGCAGCACCGCCACCGCGGCTGCCTGCACGACCGACCGGGACATGTCCGCGCGCAGCGCCTGGCCCTCGTCGAAGGCGTCCCACAGCGCCACCGCCACCCCGAGCGCCAGCACGTCCACACTGGTCATCGCGAGCGCCAGCCCGCTGGGCAACAAACCCAGCGGAATGATCAGGATCTCGTTGGCGAGCGCGAAGAACGCCGTCGCGACGATCACCAGACCGACGACCGGCACCGGCTGGGCGGGCCGCACCAGGGCGACGACCATGGCACCCAGGGTGGACATCGAGATCACCGCGAACATCACCAGGTGGCCGGTGCGCAGCGGCCCGTCCACGGTGCCGGCCGACGCCGCACCGAACAGCGCCGCGGCTGCGGCCAGAAAGACCAGCACCGATCCCCGGAACCGGCCCACCCAGCGATCGCCCGGACGGGCCAGCTCCAGCAGCACCGCAAACCACGCGATACCGGGTACCACGGCAAGGTAAACCTCCACCCGGCCGAGCCAGACGACCCGGCCGACCACCCGGACCGCATCCGCGGCGACCACGCCGGCGAAGCAGCACAGCCCGACAGCGGCCAGCGCCAGGGCGGGTTTGCGTGCGTCACGCGCCACCAGGTAGAGCCCGAGCCACCAGCTGAGGGTGAACACCAGCGCCGACAGCGCAACCATGGCTCAAGTCTGGCACGGGCGACACCCGGCCACCGTCCGTCCGGTCAGTGCGGCAACGCCGACGGCCGCAGCGGGTGCACCGTGCTCAGCTGCCAGACGCCGAGCGCCAGCGCGACACCACCGGCGACAACCAGTGCCCCGGTGCCCGCCGCGCTCAGCCCCAGCCAGCCGTACAACGCCGTCGCCCACACCAGCGGGGCGAAGACGAGGTTGAACATCCCGAAACCGCGCGCCATCCGGCGAGGTACCGGGCGAAGCAGGTTCAACCCGAACAGGGCCCCGACGCCGCCGACCAGGAAGGCCAGACCGCCGGCGAGCAGCACCGCGCGCGGCGCGCCCCACCAGTCGGCGAGTGGCCCGGCCAGTGCGGCGACGGCCGCGCCGGCCAGGCTCCAGAACGTCAGGTCGGCCACGACCGACCGTCGGGAACTGCTGCGGGAGATCGCTGTGCTTGTCATCTGCCGATGGTGCGCCGAGACGCGGTGCCAGCTCGATCCCCGGCACTGCCAGACACTGCCACCGGATCGACGCGGCTACCGGCCGTAGCGGCGGTGACGTTGGCTGTAGTCGCGCAGCGCCCGCAGGAAGTCCACCCGGCGGAACGCCGGCCAGTGCGCCTCGGTGAACCACATCTCCGAATAGGCGCTCTGCCACAGCAGGAAGCCGGAGAGCCGCTGCTCGCCGGAGGTCCGGATCACCAGGTCCGGGTCCGGCTGGCCGGAGGTGTAGAGGTTCTCCGAGATGGCGTCGACGGTGACCGCCTCGACGAGCTCCTCGGCGGTGGCACCGTTGGCCAGCTCCTTGCCGAGCAGGCCGCGCACCGCGTTGGCGATCTCCTGCCGGCCGCCGTAGCCGACCGCGAGGTTGACGTGCAGACCACCGTCGGCGGTGCCGGCGGTGCGCTCCACGGCGTCACGCAACCGGCGGGCCGGCTCCTCGCCGATCAGCTCCAGATCCCCCACCGTGCGCACGCTCCACCGGTTGGCCGGCGCACAGATCTCCTCGACGACGTCGGTGATGATCTCGATCAGCGCCGCGAGTTCGTCGGGGTCGCGCTGCAGGTTCTCGGTGGACAGCAGGTAGACGGTGGCCAGCTCGATGCCGGCGTCGGCGCACCAGCGCAGCATCTCGGCGATCTTGGCCGCACCCATCCGGTAGCCGACGCTGACGTCGTCGTAGCCCGCGTCGCGGGCCCAGCGCCGGTTCCCGTCACACAGCACCGCGATGTGCCGCGGCAGCGCGGACCGGGACGCCGCCAATCCCTGCCGCAGCCGCAGCTCGTAGAGCCGATACAGCGGCTCCTTCAGGCGCGCCGGGATGACCTCCACGAAAGTTCAGACTACTGTGGCCGACAGAAATTACCGGCGATCCAACCGGAAACCCGCCGGGCGGAGGGGAGGCTCGTGACCAGCCACGCCGCCCTCTTGGCTCCCCATCCCACGGCCCGCCCGGATGACGCACCACACGTCAAACCGCGGGCCCGCGGCTGGATCCACCTGGTGTCGGCGATCGTGGCCCTGGTCGCCGGCATCACCCTGATCTCGGTGTCCTGGCCGCTGGCCGGGCTGCGCGCCGGGTTGGCGACGATCGTCTACACCATCGCCGTGGTCGGGATGTTCGCCGTCAGCGCCACCTACCCCCGGATCACCGGGCGGTCGTCGGTCGCCCGGAAATGGATGAAGCGCCTGGACCACTCGATGATCTTCGTGTTCATCGCCGGCACCTACACGCCGTTCGCGGTGCTGGCGATGCCGCGGCGCACCGGAATGCTGGTGTTGGCCATCGTATGGGGCAGCGCCGCTGCGGGCGTGTTCTTGAAGATGTGCTGGCCGGGCGCGCCACGCTGGCTCGGTGTGGGCCTGTACCTGCTGCTCGGCTGGGTCTCAGCGTTCTACATCGCGGTCAT
Source organism: Mycobacterium sp. TH-M15 (assembly GCF_057473705.1). Classification (NCBI taxonomy): domain Bacteria; kingdom Bacillati; phylum Actinomycetota; class Actinomycetes; order Mycobacteriales; family Mycobacteriaceae; genus Mycobacterium; species Mycobacterium sp. TH-M15. The sequence goes on from NZ_JBYCLB010000583.1 coordinate 3,730, forward strand.
CCTGCACAACGCGGGTGTCGCCGCGCTGGTGTTGCTGATCGTCGGCGGCGCGCTGTACAGCATCGGCGGCATCCTGTACGCGCTGAAATGGCCCGACCCGTGGCCGGAGACGTTCGGCTACCACGAGGTCTTCCATGCCTGCACCGCCGCCGCGGCGGTCTGCCACTACATCGCGATCTGGTTCGCCGCGCTGCATTAGTTAGCCGGCACGTCGGCTACAGCACCTCGGCTACAGCCGCGTGATGTTCGCCGCCGACCAGTATGCCTTCATCGCGGTGACCTTGCCGGCGTCGTCGAAGACCATCACGTCGATCGGTTCGATCCGCATCCGGCTCTCCCCGGTGGTCAGGGTGAGCCGGAAGTGAAACGCCGCCTCGTTGCCGGCCACCCGCAGCGTGACCAACTCGCAGTCACGCTGCAGGCCGGTGATCGCCGAGTAGAAGCCCTGAATCGCCGGCCGGCCGACGTGCACCTCGCCGCCGACCGGATCCTCCAGGGTGGCGTCTTCGGCGTAGAGGTCGGCCAGTTCGTCGGCGGTGCCGCCGCCGACCAGTCCGATGTAGCGGTTGACGGTCTCGGTGATCACCTGGGTTCGATCCGGTTCGCTCGGCATGCGCCGCACGCTACACGGTCGCACCGAGCGGCGGTCAGACCGGCGTGCCGAGCGCGGCGGCCAGCTGCGCACCGGTGGTGACCGGCAGGTCGCAGACCCGTCCGCGGCAGATGTAGGCGGCGTCGGCGCCGTCCACCCGATCCCGGCCACGCAGCAGCTCCGAGGAGTCCACCGCGCCGCCGATCAAGATCGCCCCGCCCGGCGCCAGCCGGCGCGCGCCGGCCAGCCGCGGCGACGCCACGGCGTCGCCGGCCACCGCGACCTGCAGCGGTCCGCGGATCGCCGCCTCGGCGACGGCCAGCCAGTGGCCCGCCGATCGCGGCGCCCGGCTCAGCAGCGCCGCGCCCGCCTGCAGCGCGTCGTCGGCCGCCTGCCGGTAGCGGTCGGTCCGGTCCGGCTCCACCAGGTGTGCGGCGGTCAGCAGCGCCTCGGTGATCAGCGCCGCGCCCGACGGGGTGGCGCCGTCCAGCGGGTCGGCCGGCCGGTACATCAGCCGCTCGGCGTCGTCGGCGGTGTCGAACCAGTGGCCGGCCCGGTCCGGGTCGGCGAAGTGGTCCAGCGCGGTGTCCAGCAGTCGAGCGGCCGCGCCCAGCCACCGCCCGTCGGCGGTCAGCTGGTGGACGGCGAGCAGCCCGGTGGCCAGCGCCCCGTAGTCCTCCAGGGTGCCGGCGCTGTCACCGACCACACCGCCCAGGCTGGCCCGGCGCAGCCGGCCGTCCACTAGGTGCAGCTCGATCAGCGCGGTCGCGCAGCGCCCGGCCGCGTCGACCAGCTCCGGTCGGTCCAGCGCGACGCCGGCCTCGGCCAGGGCGGTGATCGCCAGCCCGTTCCAGGCGGTGACCACCTTGTCGTCGCGGCCGGGCTGCACCCGGTCTCGCCGGTCGGCCAGCAGCGCGGTGCGCACCCGCTGCAGCCGCTCGACATCCGCCGGGTCGACCGGCAGCTGCAGCACCGAACTGCCGGCTTCGAAGGTGCCGGCCGCGGTTACCCCGAAAACCTCTGCCGCCCAACGGCCGTCGTCGTCGCCGAGCGCATCGATGAGCTGCCCGGGGGTCCATACGTAGCTGGAGCCCTCCCGGCCGTCGGCGTCGGCGTCCAGCGACGAGACGAATAGGTCGCCGTCGGCCAACTCGTCGAGCAGAAACCGGGCGGTCTGCCCGGCCACCCGCCGAGCGAGCGGGTCGTCGGTGCGCCGCGCCCAGTGCGCGTAGGCGCGCAGCAGCAACGTGTTGTCGTACAGCATCTTCTCGAAATGTGGTACCACCCAAGCGTTGTCGACGCTGTAGCGGGCGAAGCCGCCGGCCAGCTGGTCGTAGATTCCACCGCGCGCCATCGCGGTTCCGGTGCGGGCCACCGCCTCCAGCGCCGCCGGCGACCGGGTCCGTTCGTAGTGCCGCAGCACCGCCTCCAGCAGCGCCGACGGCGGGAACTTCGGCGCCCCGCCGAAGCCGCCGCGCACGGTGTCCTCGTCGCGCAGCACCGCCGCCACGGCCTGGTCGCACAGGGCCACCTCGACCGCCGGCCCGCCGCCCGGCAGCCGCCCGGCCAGCGACCGTAGCTCACCGGCGATCCGGTTCGATGCCGACTCGACCTCGTCGCGACGGGTTCGCCAGGTGTTGGCGACCGCCGACAGCAGCTTCAGGAACGACTGCTTCGGGTAGTAGGTGCCGCAGTAGAACGGCCGCCCGTCGGGGGTCAGAAAACACGTCATCGGCCAGCCGCCCTGACCGGTGAGCGCGACGGTGGCGTTCATGTAGATCGAGTCGATGTCCGGTCGTTCCTCCCGGTCGACCTTGATGCAGACGAAACCGTCGTTCATCACCGCGGCGACCTCGGTGTCCTCGAACGACTCGTGCGCCATCACATGGCACCAGTGGCAGGCCGCGTAGCCGACCGACAGCAGGATCGGCACGTCGCGCCGCACCGCCTCGGTCAGCGCCTCCGGCGTCCACTGGCGCCAGTGCACCGGGTTGTCGGCGTGCTGGCGCAGGTACGGGCTGGTGGCCTCGCCCAGGGTGTTCCCGGCGTCGGTCACCGTCCGGCCCCGGCGTCACCGGACTCGTCCGGCGAGACGATCTCGTCGGCGCCGGATGGCTCAGCGTCGGCCGGCGGGGTGTCGGTCTCGGCGCCCGGGTCGTCGAACGAGGTCGGCACCTTCTTCAGCTGCCGGTTCATCGACCAGACCAGGCCGCTCGTGCCCAACAGCAGCAGCACCACCACCAGCAGGCCCAGCGGGCTGGCCTTGCCGAATTCCGGCCCGGTGTTGGGCGGCGCGTCGTCGGCGAGCAGGCCCACGGTGATCGCCAGCACGGTCGAGCTCATCTGTGTCGCTCCTCGGCATCGGTTGGCCCGGCAGCGTCGGCGTCTGCACCCATGCGCCGCTCCTCGGCATCGCTTCGCTCTGCATCGTCCCCGGCGCGGATCCCGGCAAACAGATCGGTCTCCGGCAGCGTCACCGGCACCCGGGCCCGGGCCAGTTCGTACTCCTCGGTCGGCCACAGCCGCTGCTGCCAGTCGATCGGCGCGGCGAAGAAGTCGCCGTTCGGGTCGATCTGGGTGGCGTGCGCGCGCAGCGCGTCGTCCCGCTGGGCGAAGTATGCCGCACACTGCACCCGGGTGGTGACCCGGTCGGCGAAGGCGTCGTGGTCGGGCTGCCAGTGCGCCAGCCATCTGCCGAACGGCCCTTCCCGACCGTGTCTGGCGAACTCGTCTTGCAGCAGCTGCATCCGCTCGCGCAGAAACCCGTGGTTGTAGTAGAGCTTGGACACCGCCCAGACCTCCCCGGCTTCCGGGTATTGGTGCTCGTCGGCCGCGGCCTCGAACGCGGCAACCGACACCTGGTGGCAGCGGATGTGGTCCGGGTGCGGGTAGCCGCCGTTCTCATCGTAGGTGGTCATCACGTGCGGCCGGAACTCACGGACCAGCCGGACCAGCCGTTCCGTGGCCATCTCCAGCGGCGCTAGCGCGAAGCAGTCGGCCGGCAGCGGCGGCGGCGGATCGCCCTTGGGCAGGCCGGAGTCGACGAAGCCGAGCCAGCGGTGCTCCACCCCGAGGATCTCGGCGGCCTTGGCCATCTCGTCGCGGCGGATCTCGGCGATGCGGCCGTGCACGTCCGGGCGATCCATCGCCGGGTTGAGGATGTCGCCGCGCTCACCGCCGGTCAGCGTCACCACCATCACCCGGTGGCCGTCGGCGACGTAGCGGGCCAGGGTGGCCGCGCCCTTACTGGACTCGTCGTCCGGGTGGGCGTGCACCGCCATCAGTCGCAGCTTGCTCATCTGCACTTTCCCTGGTTCTTCTGCCGACCGGCAGGTCCGGTGCGCCGCCAGGCCCACCGGCTCTATAGTTCCAAATGGCTTCCGGTCCGTAATGGTTCCACCCCGGCGCCCGGGCCCGGCAACCGATCCCGACCGGTAAGGCACCCCGCGCAGATGACCGATCCGACCACCGACGACGCCGGCCGCTACGGGCGAGCCCGATCGCTGCGCAGCCCGCACCGCTGGGTGGCCGTGGCGGTGGGGCTGCTCGGCGTGGCCACCGCCGCCGCCGCCGCGGTCCTGGTCTACCAGCGGTTCAGCGCCCCGGACGTCAAGGGCGCCCTCTCCGGCTACCGGCTGATCGACGACGAGACGGTGTCGGTGACCGTCAGCGTGACCCGTTCCGACCCGTCGCGGCCGGTGGTCTGCATCGTCCGGGCCCGGGCGATGGACGGCAGCGAGTCCGGCCGCCGTGAGGTGCTGGTTCCGCCCGGCACCGCCGGTACCGTCCAGGTGACCACGATCGTCAAATCCGCCCAGCCGCCGGTGCTCGGCGACGTGTACGGCTGCGGCACCGACATCCCCGATTACCTGCGTTCTTCCTAGCCCGTGCCGTTCGATACGGGTGCGTGCCGGCCCTGCGGTGGTAGTCTTACCGCGTACACGGTTCCCGCCCGGAGCCGTGTATTGCTGCATTGACGCGGCATCTGCGGACTCGAGTCCGCCACGAACGGCAGTACCGGGGGTGGCACCGGGTGGTTTGCAGCGGTCACCCCGATACCCCGCTGAAAGCGTGCGGGTATGACGACACAAGGAGCACGACGAGATGACGGACACTCAGGTGACCTGGCTGACCCAGGACTCACATGACCGGCTCAAGGATGAGCTCGACCACCTGATCGCCAACCGTCCGGTGATCGCCGCGGAGATCAACGACCGCCGCGAGGAGGGCGACCTGCGTGAGAACGGCGGCTACCACGCCGCCCGCGAGGAGCAGGGTCAACAGGAGGCCCGCATCCGTCAGCTGCAGGAGCTGCTCAACAACGCCAAGGTCGGCGAGGCACCCACCCAGTCCGGGGTGGCGCTGCC
>NZ_JBYCLB010000584.1:0-5792 GCF_057473705.1 Mycobacterium sp. TH-M15
GCCGGGTGCGCTGAGCCTGGTGGTGCCCCAGGCCCCGTCGCTGCGGTGGGATCTGGGTGAGACCCGGGGCACCGTGATGGTCCGGATGCCGCTGCACCCGGTCGCCCTCGACGTGCTGCGCGAGGTGGGGCCGATGGCGGTGTCGAGCGCCAACGTCTCCGGCAGCGCCCCGGCGATGGACGCCGCCGAGGCGCGCCGCCAGCTCGGCGACCTGGTCGACGTGTACCTGAACGGCGGGCCGGCCGCCCAGCAGGCGGCGTCGACGATTCTCGACCTGACCGGACCCGCGCCGCGCATCCTGCGGCCCGGCCCGGTCTCCGCCGAGGCCGTCGCGGCCGTTCTCGGGGTGGACCCCGGTGAGTTGACCGCCTGACGGCGCCGGCTCGATCCGTGCAGTACGGTCGCGGGGTGAGCGTGGACAGCCTGGGCGTGGACAGCCTGGCCGGCGGCCTGCTGGCGCTCTCCGACCGCGGCGCCGGCGTGCCGCTGCGGGAGCTGGCCCTGGTCGGGCTGACCGCGGCGTCGATCACCTACTTCGCCACCGGACCGGTGCGGGTGCTGGCCACCCGGATCGGCGCGGTGGCCTACCCGCGCGCCCGCGACGTGCACACCCGGCCGACGCCGCGGATGGGTGGACTGGCGATGTACATCGGCGTCGTCGCGGCGATCTTCCTGGCGTCCCAGCTGCCGGCGCTGACCCGCGGGTTCCTCTACTCCACCGGGCTGCCGGCGGTGCTGGTGGCCGGTGGCGGCATCATGGCCATCGGTCTGCTGGACGACAAGTGGGGCTTGGACGCGCTGACCAAGTTCGCCGGCCAGATCACCGCGGCCAGTGTGCTGGTCACCATGGGGGTGGCGTGGAGCGTGCTGTACATCCCGGTCGGCGGGGTCGGCACGGTGGTGCTGGACCAGGCGTCGTCGATCCTGGTCACCCTGGCCCTGACGGTGGCCATCGTCAACGCGATGAACTTCGTCGACGGGCTGGACGGGCTGGCCGCCGGCCTGGGCCTGATCACCGCGCTGGCGATCTGCCTGTTCTCCGTCGGAGTGCTCAAAGGCCACGGCGGTGACGTGCTGTTCTACCCGCCGGCGGTGATCTCGGTGGTGCTGGCCGGCGCGTGCCTGGGGTTTCTGCCGCACAACTTCTATCCGGCGAAAGTCTTCATGGGCGACTCCGGATCCATGCTGATCGGACTGATGCTCGCCGCGGCGTCCACCACCGCCGCCGGCCCCATCTCGCAGAGTGCCTACGGGGCGCGCGACATGTTCGCCCTGCTGTCGCCGTTCCTGCTGGTCGTCGCGGTGATGGCGGTGCCGGCGCTGGACATGCTGCTGGCGATCATCCGGCGCACCCGGGCGGGCCGCAGCCCGTTCAGCCCGGACAAGATGCACCTGCACCACCGGCTGCTGGAGATCGGCCATTCGCACCGGCGGGTGGTGCTGCTGATCTATCTGTGGGTGGCCATCATCGCGTTCGGCACCGCCGGCACCACCTTGTTCGACCCGCGCTACACCGGCGCGGTGATGCTGGCTGCGATCGCGATCGCGACGGTCGTTACGCTGATCCCGTTGCTTCGCGGTCAGGACGACGTGCACGACGAGGGGTGACGGCAGCGCCTGGCAGTGATTGGCAGGTGCTGTCAGCGCGCCCCGTTTCGCCGTCCGATACGCTCGGGGCGCAAGCGGCACTGGAAAAACGAGAGACAGGGGTGAGTGCGGTGACCACACCAGCGCAAGACGCGCCGTTGGTCTCTCCCGCCACCGCATTCAACCCGGTCCGGCTGCTGGTGATCAGCGTCGCCGTCACCGCGGTGGCGGTGGTGGCGGCCGCGGCGCGCAGCCACGCGCTGCTGGGCGCGTTCTTCGGGCTGGGGATGGCGCTCGGCTTGGTCAACGCCCTGCTGGTTCGCCGCTCGGTCACCTCGATCACCGCCCGCGAGCACCCGCTGAAGTCGAAGATGGCGGTCGACTCGGCGGCCCGGTTGTTGATCATCAGCGTGATCGCACTCGTCGTCACCTTGCTGTTCCTGCGTCACGGCGGCCTGGGCGTCGTCGTCGGGCTGGCGGCGTTCCAGGTGATCCTGGTGTTGAGCACGATCGTGCCGGTGGTAAAAAAGCTGCGCACCCAGGTGCAGTTCGGACCGGACGACGACGGCGTGAAAGGGACGGCCATCGATGACTGAGATGATCCTGGCCGGAGGCGCACTCGAGGTCGGTGAGCACCGCACCGCGGTCTGGCCGCTGGTGGGCACGGTGAACGTAGACACGGTGATGTCGTCCGCGGTCGCCGGGCTGATCGTGATCGCACTCGCGTTCTTTCTGCGCGCCAAGGTCACCTCCACCGGTGTGCCCGGCGGGGTGCAGCTGTTCTTCGAGACCGTGACGGTCGGGATGCGTAACCAGATCGAAAGTGCCATCGGTATCCGGATCGCCCCATTCGTGCTGCCGCTGGCGGTGGCCATCTTCGTCTACATCCTGATCTCCAACTGGCTGGCGGTGCTGCCGCTGCAGTACACGGACTCGCACGGCCGAAACACCGAGTTGCTGCCGTCGGCGGCGGCGGACATCAACTATGTCGCCGCACTGGCGGTGTTCGTGTTCATCTGCTACCACCTGGCAGGATTCTGGCGGCGCGGTCTGCTCGGCCACCCGTGGCGGGTGCTCAAGGGCCACTTCTGGCCCATGGCGTTGTTCAACCTCATCGAAGAGATCGCCAAGCCGGTCTCGCTGTCGCTGCGGCTCTTCGGCAACATCTTCGCCGGCGGGATCATGGTCATGCTGATCGGGTTGTTCCCGCCGATGCTGATGTGGGCTCCGAACGCGCTGTGGAAGTCGTTCGACCTGTTCATCGGGTTGATCCAGGCATTCATCTTCGCGCTGCTGACCATCTTGTACTTCGGTCAGGCGATGGAGATGGAAGAGCACGAGTAACCCGAAGACACAACCAAAACCTGGTAGACGACTGCCAGGAAGCAAGGAGGAGAGAAGGATATGGACCCCCAAATCGCGATGGGCGCCCTCATTGGTGGCGGCCTCATCCTCGGCGGCGGCGCTATCGGCGCGGCCATCGGTGACGGTGTCGCCGGGCACGCGCTGATCTCCGGTGTCGCGCGGCAACCGGAGGCACAGGGCCGGCTGTTCATCCCGTTCTTCATCACCGTCGGTCTGGTGGAGGCGATGTACTTCATCAACTTCGCGTTGTTCATCGTGTTCGTCTACGCCACCCCGATCAAGTAATCCGCGCGGATGGGCGATATGGGCCGCATCGGTGACGATGCCGTGCGAAGCGATGCTGGGGAGCGACGCCGATGAGCGCCGTCTTTCTGGCGATGCGCCACCTGGCCGAGGGCGGCGACGGGGCTGACGAGGGCGGCGGTAACTTCCTCATCCCGAACGGCACCTTCTTCGTCGAGTTGGCGATCTTCCTGATCGTGCTCACCGTGATCAGTGTGTTCGTGGTGCCGCCGATCATGAAGGTGCTGCGGGAGCGGGAGAACATGGTCACCAAAACCCTCGCCGACAACAAGCAGTCGGCCGAGCAGTTCGCCGCCGCCGAAGCCGACTACGAGCAGCAGATGGCCGAGGCCCGAACCGGGGCGTCGGCGCTGCGCGACAGCGCCCGGGTCGCCGGGCGCCAGGTGGTCGACGACGCGCGGTCCGGTGCCGATACCGAGGTGGCGGCGACGCTGCAGAGCGCCGCCGAACAGCTCAAGCTGCACAGCGACGCGGCAACCGACGAGTTGCGTGCCCGGGTGGATGCGTTGTCGACCACCTTGGCCACCCGAATCCTCGGGGTAGACGCCCAGGGTGCGGCCACGAAAGTACGGCGGTAGCAGGCGATGTCGACGTTCATCGGAAACCTTTTCGGGTTTGCGGCCATCATCTTGCTGTTGTGGCGGTTCGTTCTTCCGCCGCTGCACCGGATGATGGCCGAGCAGCAGCAGTCCATCCGGTCACAGCTGGAGGAGGCGGCGGCCGCGGCCGTGCGGCTGGCGGACGCCGACCAGGCGCACGCCCAGGCGGTCGCCGACGCGCAGGTGGAGGCCGAGCGGGTCACCGCCGAGGCGCAGGCCGACGCCGAGCGGATCACCGAACAGCTGGGCGCCCAGGCCGTCACCGAGGCGGATCGCATCAAAGCGCAGGGCGGTCAGCAGGTCGGGCTGCTGCGGGCGCAGACGATTCGTGAGCTGCGGTCGGGCCTGGGCGACGACGCCGTGCGCCGGGCCGCCGAGCTGGTCCGGGAGCATGTCGCCGACCCGGCTCGCCAGTCCGCCACCGTCGACCGGTTCCTCGACGAGCTCGATGCGATGGCACCGAAGCCGGGCAGCACGGCCGGCGCAGCGGACCTGGTCTCGGCCAACATGCGCTCGGCCAGCCGGCAGGCACTGGACGCTGTGCTGGAACGGTTCACCGGACTCGCCGACGGTCTAGACGACCAGGGTCTCTCCGGCCTGGCCGACGACCTGACCGCGGTGGGGCAGCTCCTGGTCCGCGAGCCGATGGTGGCCCGCTACCTCACCGTGGCGTCCGACGACGCCGCCCCCCGGGTTCAGCTGGTCGAGCGGCTGCTGGCCGGGAAGATCGGTGGCCCGGCGCTGCAGTTGATGAAGGCGGCGGTGTCGGCCCGGTGGTCCACCGAGGCCGACCTGGTCACCGCGACCGAACACGTCGCGCGCCAAGCCCTGCTGCTGCGCGCCGAGCGGGACGGCCACGCCGACGAGGTCGAAGACCAGCTGTTCCGGTTCTCCCGGATCCTCGACGCCCAGCCGCGGCTGGACACCCTGCTGGGCGACGACACCATGCCGGCCGAGGGCCGGGTCCGCCTGCTGCGCGACGTGATCGGCCGGGGCGGGGTCAACCCGGCCGCGGCCGCACTGCTCGCGCAGACGGTCGCGCTGCTGCGCGGCCGGCCGGCGCACGACGCGGTGCGGAACCTGGCTCAGATCGCGGTCGCTCGGCGCGGTGAGATCGTGGCGCACGTCGGGGCTGCGGCCGAACTGACCGACGCCCAGCGCACCCGGCTGGGTACCGTGCTGAGCCGGATCTACAGCCACCCGGTGCGGGTGCAGCTGCACCTCGACGACGCGCTGCTGGGTGGGCTTACCATCGCAGTCGACGACGAGGTGATCGACGGTTCACTCTCGTCCCGGCTGGCCGCCGCCAAAGCCCAGTTGCCGGACTGACCACCAGCTATCGACCACCATCAGTAACCGAAGGCAGGAAGACGAAAAGCCATGGCAGAGTTGACAATCTCCGCTGACGACATCCAGGGAGCCATCGAGGAGTACGTGGGCTCCTTCTCCCCGGCGAGTGCCCGTGAGGAAGTCGGTACCGTCATCGACGCCGGTGACGGCATCGCGCACGTGGAGGGTCTGCCGTCGGTGATGACCCAGGAACTGCTGGAGTTCCCCGGCGGAGTGCTGGGGGTGGCGCTCAACCTCGACGAGCACAGCGTCGGCACGGTGATCCTGGGCAACTTCGAGAACATCGAGGAAGGCCAGCAGGTCAAGCGCACCGGGGAGGTGCTGTCGGTGCCGGTCGGCGACGGGTTCCTGGGCCGGGTGGTCAACCCGCTCGGCCAGCCGATCGACGCCCGCGGCGAGATCGACGCCGAGGAACGCCGCGCGCTGGAGATCCAGGCGCCGTCGGTGGTGCAGCGCCAGGGTGTCAGGGAGCCGCTGCAGACCGGCATCAAGGCGGTCGACTCGATGACCCCGATCGGCCGGGGGCAGCGGCAGCTGATCATCGGCGACCGCAAGACCGGGAAGACCGCCGTCTGCGTCGACACCATC
>NZ_JBYCLB010000585.1:0-2949 GCF_057473705.1 Mycobacterium sp. TH-M15
TCGGCATTCCGGGCCTGACGTCGCCGGCTCCGGCCGCGACGTCCACACCAGGGCTCAGCCGTCCGGGCCTGACGTCGCCGGCTCCGGCCGCGACGTCCACACCAGGGCTCGGCAGTCCAGGTCTGACGCCGGCCGCTCCGGCCACCAGCCCTGCGGGAATCCTGCCGCAGGCTCCGCTCAATCTGCCGCAAATCCCGGGCCTGCCGTTCCCGCTGCCGCAGCAGGTGTCGCTGCCCGGCGACCTCACTTCACTGCTCGGCGGTGGATCTCCACTCGGCAGCGGACTCGCCTCCGCCGTGGGCCTGCCAGCTACGGCGGCCGCACCGGTGGCGTCCCTTCCGCTGGCGGCCGCGCCCGTGGTGCCTGCAGCGGCGGCAAACCCGCTGCTTTTCCCGGTGAACGCGCTGCCCTGACCGAGCTACCGGCCGGCAGGCGCCCCCCCCGCGCCAGCCGGCCGCCACCCACGTCGACGTCTGGGAGGACACCATGCACATCGCACGAAACCTGATCTACGCCTTCGCCGCAACGGCCATCGCATCGAGCGCCGCACTGGCCATGTCCCCCAACGCGGGTGCCGACCCGGCGCCGCCCGCTCCGATTCCAGCTCAGCAACTGCCTGGTCTGCCGGCCCTGACCGAACTGAGCCCGATCATTCAGCAGGCCGCCGGCAACCCCGAGCAGGCGACCCAGTTGCTGATGGCCGCCGCGCAGGCATTCGGCCGCAGCCCGTCGGCACCCGAGGAATCGAAAAACGTTGCGGCCTCGGTGAACCAATTCGTCCAGGCACCGGACGCCGCCTCGACCGCGCACGTCGTCCCGCCCGGCGTTGAGCCCGGCGCCCAGGCGCACCTGCCCACCGGGATCGACCCGGACCACGCCGCGGGCCCCTCGCCCGAAGCCGCGCCGGACCCCGCGAACGCCGTTCCGGTCGCGGCCGCAACGCCGCCCGCACCGCAAGCCGCGGCTCCCGGGTTCAGCCCGGACTCCCCACCCACGCAGGACTTCATGTACCCGTCGATCAGCAACAACTGCGGCGGTGACGGCGGCACGGTGATGGCACCGGTGCTCTCGGTCGCCGGGCCCGCCAAGATCCCGGCACCGGGCCCGGCCGCCGGCCAGACGGCGTACGTGTTCACCGCCGTGGGTACACCGGGACCCGCCGACGTGCAGAAGCTGCCGCTGAACGTCACCTGGGTCAACCTGACGACGGGCAAGTCAGGCAGCGCCACACTCAAGCCGCAGCCCGACATCAACCCCCAGGGGCCGACCACGCTGGTCGCCACGGTCGACACCGGCTCGGGCAGCATCATGTCGACGGTCTTCGGGCAGGTCAGCACCAAGGACAAGCAGTGCCAGTTCATGCCCACCATCGGCTCGACGGTGGTGCCCTGAGCTAGCGACTCCCGGCGCGAGTGGGCGCAGTTGTACACCACGTACGGCGTGTCGCTGTACAGACACGCACGCTCGCGCCAAGAAGTACCAAGAAGTTAGTAGGCCATGAACAAGATCGCGTCCCGGTCGTACTCCAGACCGGGATGCGCGGAGGCCAGGTGCGCCTGCGTCAGATCCACCAATTCATCTTCGTCTTGGCCGGCGATCGCCTCGCCGCACGGACAGTTCAGATGTGTTTTCACGATGTCGCCTTCCCGGTTGTCGCCTTCTTGGCTGCTTTCATCTGCTTCTTGTACGAACGCACCTTCTCCAACGAACCCGCGTCAACGATATCGGCCACCGACACGTGGCTGCCGGCTTTGCCGAATTCGCCCGCTGCGGTCCGCCAGCCCTTCGGGGTCACCGCGTACTGCTTACCGAGCAGGGCCAGAAATATCTGTGCCTTCTGCTCACCGAATCCCGGCAACCCCTTGAGCCGTCGCAGCAGCCCGGGCCCGTCGGGATCGCCGACCGTCCACAGCCCGGCGGCGTCGCCGTCGTAGTCGTCGACGATGATCCGCGCCAGCGTCTGGATACGCTTGGCCATCGAGCTCGGGAAGCGGTGTATCGCAGGCTTTTCCGAGCACAGCGCGGCGAATTTGTCCGGGTCGTAGTCGGCGATCTCGGCGGCGTCGAAACCGCTCATCCGGTCGGCGATCTTCTTGGGGCCGGCAAATGCGGTCTCCATCGGGACCTGCTGGTCCAGCAGCATGCCCACCACCAGCGCCAGCGGGTTCTCGGCCAGTAGCTGATCAGCGGCGGGCTCTTGTGCCAGGCAGATCTGCACGGTCAACGACGTACTCCTTCCGTCAAACGACCCAGCTCGAACTCAACCCAACCACACCTGATTGGCAGGCCGGGTGGTTCCCGCAGCATTTCCTGTGACGGGCGCTCGCTAGCCGCTCTTGCGACGGAACTCCCGCCGATTGCTCGCCGAGCCGTGGGCACCGGGCTGCTTGGCACCGCCATCCTTCTTATGGTCCGCCCCGCCCGACGACTTCGAGTTCTTGCGCTCGAGGGCTTCCCGGAATTTACGTTTGGTGTCGTCCTCCGACGCCGATTCGGCCATAGCCCGCAGCCTAGCGCGCCGGCCGCAGTTCAGCGTGATTCACCGCAGGCCAGGCGGCATCCCGTAGACGTGCGCGATCGGTAGCGTCAGCACCACGCGACGATCGGTCACCATCGCCTGCCGGTAGTCGTCCCAATCCGGGTGCTCACCGGCGATGTTGCGGTACAACGCGATCAGCGCTTCGACGGTGTCATCGCCGGGCGCCGCGGCCGGCGGGGTGAGCGTCGCGTTGCCTTCGGCAACGGCATAGGACCAGCCGTCGTCGGAGCTGACGAGCAGCGACGCCCGCGGGTCGCGGCGCAGGTTTCGGGTCTTGGCCCGCGGCTCGGTGACCGAGACCTGGATCGTAGTGCTGCGAGCGTCGAAGTAATACGACACGTTCGACAACTGCGGCCGCCCGTCCCGCTTGAGCGTGGCGAGCACGCCGAGAGCGTTGTCGGCGATCACGG
>NZ_JBYCLB010000586.1:0-5241 GCF_057473705.1 Mycobacterium sp. TH-M15
CGCTGTATCGGCGGCGCCCCGCCGCGACCCGGGCGGGCCCGCCGGGGTCGTCGGTCACCGGGGGGGCGCCCCCCGACACCGCCGCCGCCCGCTGCGCCGCGCTGTCGGCGCCGCTCTTCGGGGGCGACGACCCGTGGCCGGCGGCGGCGTTCCGGCGGGCGATCTCCGGCCGGGGCCAGCATTACGTCGGCGCCCGGGTCGGCGAGATGCTGGTCGGCTACGCCGGCATCGCCCGGCTGGGGCGCACCCCCCCGTTCGAGTACGAGGTGCACACCATCGGGGTGGCGCCCGGCCACCAGGGCCGCGGCATCGGTCGGCGGCTGCTGGCCGACCTGCTCGGCTTCGCCGACGGCGGGGTGGTGCACCTGGAGGTGCGCACCGACAATACCGCCGCGATCGCGCTCTACCGCGACGTCGGCTTCGTCGAGGTCGGCGTCCGCAAGCGCTACTACCGGGCCAGCGGCGCCGACGCGTACCTGATGCGGCGGGAGGCCGGCCGATGATCATCGTGGCCATCGAGACCTCGTGCGACGAGACCGGTGTGGGCATCACCCGGCTGGACGCCGACGGCACGCTGACCCTGCTCGCCGACGAGGTGGCCTCCAGCGTCGATCAGCACACCCGGTTCGGCGGCGTGGTCCCGGAGATCGCCTCGCGGGCGCACCTGGAGGCGCTCGGGCCGACCATGCGCCGGGCGCTGGCTGCGGCCGGCCTGGAGCCGCCCCGCCGGCCGGACGCAGTGGCGGCCACCATCGGTCCCGGGCTGGCCGGTGCGCTGCTGGTCGGGTCGGCGGCGGCCAAGGCCTACGCGGCGGCCTGGGGGGTGCCGTTCTACGCCGTCAACCATCTCGGTGGGCACTTGGCCGCCGACGTCTACGCGCACGGGCCGCTGCCGGAGTGCGTGGCGCTGCTGGTCTCCGGCGGGCACACCCACCTGCTGCACGTGCGGTCGCTCGGTGAACCGATCGTCGAGCTGGGCGGCACCGTCGACGACGCCGCCGGCGAGGCCTACGACAAGGTGGCCCGGCTGCTCGGGCTGGGCTATCCGGGCGGTCGGGTCCTCGACGAGTTGGCCCGGACCGGCGACCGGGACGCGATCGCGTTCCCGCGCGGGATGACCGGGCCGCGCGACGACCGGCACGCGTTCAGCTTCTCCGGGCTGAAGACCGCGGTCGCCCGCTACCTGGAAAAACACCGGGCCGACTCCGATTTCGTCGCGGCCGACGTGGCGGCCGGCTTCCAGGAGGCGGTCGCCGACGTGCTCACCATGAAGGCGGTGCGCGCCGCAACCGACCTGCAGGTCTCCACGCTGCTGATCGCCGGCGGGGTGGCCGCCAACTCCCGGCTGCGCGAGCTCGCCGAACAGCGCTGCGCGGCGGCCGGTCTGGCGCTGCGGGTTCCGCCGGCGCGGCTGTGCACCGACAACGGCGCGATGATCGCGGCGTTCGCCGCGCAGCTGATCGCCGCCGGGGCGTCGCCGTCGCCGCTGGCGGTGGCCACCGACCCGGGGCTGCCGGTGCTCACCGGCCAGCTGCGCTGAGGGTCAATCCCGCGCTGCGGGCTCCACCGGATCGCGGACGGTGAGGTCCGCCCAGACGGCATCCTTGTCGTCAAGGCCGACCCGCGGTCGCAGATCAGCCGACTCCCAGCGGCTGTCATCCGGTGGACGCGGCGCCGTATCCATACATCTGCTGCTATCGGGCTACTCGGTGACGATCAACAGGTTGTCCCCGGTGGCCCAGGCCCGGGTGAAGGTGGCCATCGGGATCTGCTCGTTGCGGCCGTTCGGGGTGCCGCTGTCGTTGAGGTGGACGATGTCGTTGGTGGTGTCGACCCCGGTGACGACGACGGCGTGGTCGGCGGTGCTGCGCTGACCCGGGACGTTCCAGATGGTCTCGGCGTTCAGCCCGGCGATCACCTTGTGGCCGGCCAAAAGATCCTGCTCGATCCCGTCCATGGTGTTGCCGGTGGTGAGCTCGGAGGCGACGCCGTAGTGCTGCAACAGCACCACCATGTCCTGCGGCGAGGTGCCGTCGAACTCGTAGATGCTGCCCTGGTGGTCGGAGCTGGGCGTGAACAGCCCGCGCAGCTCGATACCGATCTGCAGCGGCTCGTGCCCGGTGACCTGGCCGACCACGTCGGCGACCGCCATCAGGCCGCAGTCCTCCTGGTGCTGGTAGCGCCACCACTGGGCGGCCGCCGCCGGGTCGCCGTACATCTCGGCGTGGGCCACCCCGGCCAGCCCGAGGGCGGTCGCGGCGACCAGCGTGGCGGTGCCGGCGGCGCGGATCGAGTTGAGCATGACGTACCCCCCCTGCCTGGAATTCTTCGGCTGACTATACGCAGCAGCGGGGTGACCTTGAGTGCTAGCACTCACATGTATAGAGTGCTAGGTGGCAGTCGGACGGTCTCTTGGTCGGCACCCGCGACGACGACGTGAGGGCACGGACGAATGCCGAAACCTGGTAATTACGTTCCGATGTGTCCGGCCGACGCCGGCCGCAGCTGAGACAACTGGAGGGCTCCAATCGTGGCGAGCGTGAACATCAAGCCACTCGAGGACAAGATCCTCGTACAGGCCAACGAGGCCGAGACCACGACCGCATCGGGTCTGGTCATCCCGGACACCGCCAAGGAGAAGCCGCAGGAAGGCACCGTCGTCGCCGTCGGCCCCGGCCGCTGGGACGACGAGGGCAAGAAGCGGATTCCGCTGGACGTGTCCAAGGGCGACGTTGTCATCTACAGCAAGTACGGCGGCACCGAGATCAAGTACAACAACGAGGAGTACCTGATCCTGTCCGCCCGCGACGTGCTGGCCGTCGTTTCCAAGTAAGTCGCCGAGCAGACCCCGTAGCAACACCGTGATCCGCCCCGGAGATCCCCGTGACCAACCTGGTTCAGGGGCGGTCTCCGGGGCGGACCGCGTCAGGAAAGAGCCTAGAAAGAGCCCAGAACCATGAGCAAGCAGATTGAGTTCAGCGCGACCGCCCGTCAGGCGATGGAGGCCGGGGCCGACAAACTCGCCGACGCGGTGCGGGTGACCCTCGGTCCGCGCGGGCGGACGGTGGTGCTGGCCAAGTCGTTCGGCGGCCCGACGGTGACCATGGACGGCGTCACCGTCGCCCGTGAGGTCGACCTGGAGGACCCGTTCGAGAACCTGGGCGCGCAGCTGGTCAAGTCGGTGGCCACCAAGACCAACGACGTCGCCGGCGACGGCACCAGCACCGCCACCGTGCTGGCCCAGGCGTTGATCTCGGCCGGGCTGCGCAACGTCGCGGCCGGCGCCAACCCGATCGCCCTGGGCACCGGCATCGCCCAGGCGGCCGACGCGGTCTCCGAGGCGCTGCTGGCCGCGGCCACCGGCGTCTCCGGCAAGAAGGCGATCGCCCAGGTGGCGACGGTCTCCTCCCGCGACGAGGAGGTCGGCGAGCTGGTCGGCGAGGCGATGACCAAGGTCGGCGCCGACGGCGTGGTCAGCGTCGAGGAGTCGTCGACGCTGCAGACCGAGCTGGAGATCACCGAGGGCGTCGGCTTCGACAAGGGCTTCCTGTCCGGGTACTTCGTGACCGACTTCGACTCGCAGGAAGCCGTCCTGGAGGACGCGCTGATCCTGCTGCACCGGGAGAAGATCAGCTCGCTGCCCGACCTGCTGCCGCTGCTGGAGAAGGTGGTCGAGGCGGGCAAGCCGCTGCTGATCGTGGCCGAGGACGTCGAGGGCGAGGCGCTGTCGACGCTGGTGGTCAACGCCATCCGCAAGACCTTGAAGGCCGTCGCGGTCAAGGCGCCGTACTTCGGCGACCGGCGCAAGGCGTTCCTGGAGGACCTGGCCGTCGTCACCGGCGGTCAGGTGGTCAACCCGGACGTCGGCCTGCTGCTGCGCGAGGTCGGCCTGGAGGTGCTGGGCACGGCGCGCCGGGTGGTGGCCACCAAGGACGACACGGTGATCGTCGATGGGGGTGGCACCAAGGCTGCGATCGCCGACCGGGTCAAGCAGCTGCGGGCCGAGATCGAGGCCACCGACTCCGACTGGGACCGGGAGAAGCTGGAGGAGCGGCTGGCCAAGCTCTCCGGTGGCGTGGCGGTGATCAAGGTGGGGGCGGCCACCGAGACCTCGCTCAAGGAACGCAAGCACCGGGTCGAGGATGCGGTGGCGGCGGCCAAGGCCGCGGTCGAGGAGGGTGTCGTCGCCGGCGGCGGCAGCGCGCTGCTGCACACAAGGCCGGTGCTGGACAAGCTGCGCACCAAGCTCAGCGGTGACGAGGCGACCGGGGTGGACGTGTTCTCCGCGGCGCTGGCCGCACCGCTGTATTGGATCGCCACCAACGCCGGTGCGGACGGTGCGGTGGTGACCAGCAAGGTCGCCGAGCTCCCCGCCGGGCAGGGCTTCAACGCCGCGACGCTGAGCTACGGTGACCTGGCTAAGGCCGGCGTGGTCGACCCGGCGAAGGTGACCCGGTCGGCGGTGCTCAACGCCGCCTCGGTGGCGCGGATGGTGCTGACCACCGAGACGGCGGTGGTCGAGAAGCCGGCCGAGGAGGACGACGCGCACGCCGGGCACGGCCACGCGCATTAGGTATTAGCTGCGGAGCACCCCCGGTCCTGTTGGGCCGGGGGTGTTTTCGTCTCGACTAGAGGCTGAGGACAACCCGTGATCCGTCCGGACGTTTGACGGAGACCTCCAGTTCGCCGCCTGTCGCCTCGACGTACTTGCGGAGGGTGTCCACGCGACTACTGGCCAGCTCGCCATGCTCCATCTGGGAGACGCGGTTCTGGCCGACGCCGATCACCGCAGCGAGCGTTGTCTGCGTGAAGCCGGCCGCTTCCCGCAGCTCACGGAGGCGATACTGGGCGGCTTCGCGGTCCATCTCGGCTTTGATCGCGTCAATACGGGTCCGGTTGCCCGGACGACGGCGGCGCATGTCATCGAGATTGGTCATCGTTTCTTTCCCTTTCTTGCCTTCGGATTCACGGCCTTGGCCGCTTCAGCCGCCTCGTGCAGACGCTCCTGGTGAGCAGTGAATAGGTCGTCCGCGATGGGAATGTTCTTGGCGTACCACTTGGACCAATTCCGAGCTTTGTCTCCAGCGATCAGCATGATTGCCCGCGATCTGGTATCGAAGGCGAACAGCACACGGATGTGGGCTCCGGCCTTGGTGGGGCGCGGACGCAGCTCCTTCATGTTCGGGTGCCTCGACCCTTCGAGGGTGTCCACAAACGGTCGCCGGGTCACTGGGCCGTGTT
>NZ_JBYCLB010000587.1:0-3858 GCF_057473705.1 Mycobacterium sp. TH-M15
TGCACGCGCCCATCGCCGCCACCCAGCCGGTGACCTGCCGGGCCACCACCTGCTCGGTCAGACCCGCCTCGGCGAGCACCTCACCGCGGGACGCGTGCTCGTAGAACCGCTGCGCCAGCCCGACGTCGCGGCACGGCACGTCGACCTCGGCGGCCCGCAACGCCGCCGACACCGCCGACCCGACCCCGCCGGCCACCCCGTTGTCCTCGCAGGTGACGACGAGCTTGTGGGCACGGGCCAGCTCGCGCAGCGCCGCGCTGACCGGCAGCACCCAGCGCGGGTCGATCACGGTCACCCCGATGCCCTGGTTGTGCAGCCGCTCGGCGACCGCCAGTCCCATGGCCGCGAACGCACCGACCGCCACCAGCAGCACGTCGGCGCCGAGCCCGTCTCGCGGCACCGCCAGCACGTCGACCCCGGATTCTCGACGCAGCGCCGGGATGTCCTCGCCGACGTCGCCGCGTGGGAACCGGATCGCGGTCGGGCCGTCACCGACGTCGAGCGCCTCGCCGAGCTCTTCGCGCAGCCGGATAGCATCGCGCGGGGCGGCGACCCGCATCCCGGGCACCGCGCCCAGCATCGACAGGTCCCAGATGCCGTGGTGGCTGGCGCCGTCCGGGCCGGTGACCCCGGCCCGGTCCAGCACCAACGTGACCGGCAGCCGGTGCAGCGCCACATCCATCATGATCTGGTCGAACGCCCGGTTGAGGAACGTCGAGTAGATGGCCACCACCGGGTGCAGTCCGCCCATCGCCAGCCCGGCCGCCGAGGTGATGGCGTGCTGCTCGGCGATGCCGACGTCGAACATCCGGTCGCCGAACCGCTCCCCGAACCGGGCCAGCCCGGTCGGCCCGGGCATGGCGGCGGTGATCGCCACGACGTCACGGCGGACGCTGCCGTACTCGATCAGCGCGTCGGAGAAGACCGCCGTCCAGCTGCGTCCGGCCGCTTTGGTGGCGGACCCGGTCACCGGATCGATCACTCCGCAGGCGTGCATCTGCTCGGCGTCGTCGTCCTCGGCCGGCCGGTAGCCCTTGCCCTTGCGGGTGACCACGTGCACCACCACCGGTCCGCCGAACCCGCGGGCGTGCCGCAGCGCGGACTCGACGGCGCGTTCGTCGTGGCCGTCGACCGGGCCGACGTACTTCAGCCCGAGGTCGGTGAAGAGCAGCTGCGGACTGAGCGCGTCCTTGACGCCGGCCTTGACGCTGTGCATCACCTGGTAGCCGAGCTCGCCGACGACCGGCATGCCGCGCACCGCGTCGCGGCCTCTCTTGAGCAGCCGCTCGTAACCGGGCTGCAGCCGCAGCGTGGCCAGGTGGTTGGCCAGCCCGCCGATGGTCGGGGCGTAGCTGCGGCCGTTGTCGTTGACCACGATCACCACCGGCCGGCGGGACGCGGCGATGTTGTTCAGCGCCTCCCAGCACATGCCGCCGGTGAGCGCCCCGTCACCGACCACCGCGACCACGTGCCGGTTGCGGTGCCCGGTCAGCTCGAACGCCTTGGCCAGCCCGTCGGCGTAGGACAGCGCCGAGCTGGCGTGGCTGGACTCCACCCAGTCGTGTTCGCTCTCGGCGCGTGACGGATAGCCGGAGAGCCCACCCTTTTTTCGCAGCATGTCGAAGCCGGCAGCGCGGCCGGTCAGTATCTTGTGCACGTAGGCCTGGTGGCCGGTGTCGAAGACGATCGGGTCGTGCGGCGAGTCGAACACCCGGTGCAGCGCCAGGGTCAGCTCCACCACGCCGAGGTTGGGACCCAGGTGCCCCCCGGTGGCGGCCACCTTGTGGATCAGGAACTCGCGGATCTCGTCGGCCAGCTCGGTCAGCTGCGCCTGGCTGAGGTGCTGCAGGTCAGCAGGGCCGCGGATCCCGTCGAGCATCCCGCCAGTGTACGCACGGCCGCTTCCGGGCTTCGGCCGAATCCGGCCCGCCGAGGCGGCGCGGCCAACGTATGGTCATGGGGTGCACGCCGAGGATATCGCCGAAGCCTTCCCGGTGGTCGCCGTCGACTCCGATGCGCTGGACGCGGCCCGGCTGCTGGCCGAGCACCGGCTGCCCGGCATCGTGGTCACCGACGCAAGCGGCAAACCCTACGCCGTGCTGCCGGCCTCCCAGGTGGTCCGGTTCATCGTGCCCGGCTACGTGCAGGACGACCCGTCCCTGGCCGGGGTGCTCAACGAGACCATGGCCGACCGGGCCGCGGAGAAGCTGGGCGGCAAGACCGTTCGCGACGTGCTGCCCGAACACCTGAACAACGTGCCCGCCGCCGACGCCGACGACACCATCATCGAGGTCGCCGCCACCATGGCGCGGCTGCACAGCCCGCTGATCGCGGTGGTCAAAGACGGCCAGTTGCACGGCGTGATCACCGCCTCCCGGCTGCTGGCCGCCGCGCTGAAACGATGATCGCGGCGGTGTCGGAGCTTCGATGATCTACATTGCCACCGCGGTGTTCGTGATCGCCTATGCGTTCATCGCCGCCGACCGGGTGGACAAGACCAAGGTGGCGCTGGCCGGCGCCGGGGTGATCGCCTGCCTGCCGATCATCAGCTCCGCCGACATCTTCTACTCGCACGAGACCGGCATCGACTGGGACGTCATCTTCTTGCTTTTCGGCATGATGATCATCGTCAGCGTGCTGCGCCAGACCGGCGTGTTCGAGTACATCGCGATCTGGGCGGCCAAGCGCGCCAACGGCTCTCCGCTGCAGATCATGATCCTGCTGGTCTTGGTCACCGCGGTGGCCTCGGCGCTGCTGGACAACGTCACCACCGTCTTGCTGATCGCCCCGGTGACCCTGCTGGTCTGCGACCGGCTGGCGATCGGCGCCGCACCGTTTTTGATGGCCGAGGTGTTCGCCTCCAACATCGGCGGCGCGGCCACTCTGGTCGGCGACCCGCCGAACATCATCATCGCCAGCCGTGCCGGCCTGACGTTCAACGCGTTCCTGGTGCACCTGGCGCCGCTGGTGATCGTCGTGATGGCGGTCTTCGTCGTGCTGCTGCCCCGGCTGTTCCCCGGCTCGTTCACCGTCGACCCGGACCGGGTCGCCGACGTGATGTCGCTGGCGGAGGGCGAGGCGATCCGGGACCGCGGGCTGCTGATCAAATGCGGCGCGGTGCTCGCGGTGGTGTTCGCCGCGTTCATCGGTCACTCGCTGCTGCACCTGGAGCCGTCCATGGTGGCGCTGCTGGGCGCCGGAGTTCTGGTGGTGATCTCGGGGACGAAACGCTCGGAGTACCTGTCCAGCGTCGAGTGGGAGACGCTGCTGTTCTTCGCCGGGCTCTTCGTGATGGTTGGCGCGCTGGTCAAGACCGGGATGGTGGCCGATCTGGCGCAGGCGGCGACGAACGCCACCGGAGGCAACGCCCGGCTCGCCACGATGGCGATCCTCGGCGTCTCGACTCCGGTCTCCGGGATAATCGACAACATCCCGTACGTGGCGACCATGACGCCGATCGTCGCCCACCTCTCGGCATCCATCCCGGGCCAGCTGCACCCCGACGTGCTGTGGTGGGCGCTGGCGCTCGGCGCCGACTTCGGCGGCAACCTCACCGCGGTGGGGGCCAGCGCCAACGTGGTGATGCTCGGAATCGCCCGCCGCGCAGATAATCCCATCTCGTTCTGGGAGTTCACCCGCAAAGGCATCGTGGTCACCGTGGTCTCGGTGGCGCTGTCGGCGCTGTATCTATGGCTGCGCTACTTCGTCCTGGGATGAACCGGGCGACTCCGGGCCGGGCCGGCTCGAACCGCGGTGGGCCGAACCCGAGTCCGCCGCCGGGCCCGGCGGCGGCGGCCGCCGCCGGGGGGCGGCCGCAAAGGTCGCCCCCGCGTCGACGACCACGTGGTGCGCGTAGCC
>NZ_JBYCLB010000588.1:0-2440 GCF_057473705.1 Mycobacterium sp. TH-M15
GCCCCCGGCGATGCCGAAGCCGATCACCACCACGTCGACGTCGTCGGCCCAGGCCGACACCCGGTCCGCGTCGACGGTCGCCGGTAGCTCGGTGCTCATGGCTGCTCCTGTCCGGGATCTGGGGACGCGGCCAGCACGGCCGGCCAGGCCATCGCGGCGGGGTACTCACCCCAGATGCTGGTGAACACCCCGACGATCCGGGCCGGCCCGGCCGGGCCCGCCAGATACACCGGCCCACCCGAGTCGCCCCGCTGACTGACCGCCCCGTGCGCCATGGTGAACCAGCCGTTATTCACGCTCTCCACCGTGCCGCAGCTCTCCCCGGTCGCGATGCCGTAATGACAGACCGGCTCGCCGGGGCGCAGCTGCACCCCGGGATCGGACTCCAGCCGGCGGCCGTCGGGCAGGACGTCGCTGGCCGCGACGTCCTCGGCGAGCGCGATGACCTCGTAGTCGGCGATGACCTGGTCGCTGCCGACCGAGGTGCCGGCGGGGGTGGTGTCCCGGAAACCGGCGAGCCGGCCGATCGCCTGCCCGTCCCGGTCGGTGACCGGCCCGTCGCCTCGGCAGTGGCCCGCGGTGTAGCCGACCCGCGCCCCCGGGTCGACATAGCCCAGGGTGCAGACGTGGCCACCCTGACGGATCTCCATGCCCGGGAAGACCGGCACCGGATCCGCCCGGGCGACGCCGTCGGCCGGCACCGCCACCAGCGCCGCCGTGGTCAGCAGCGTCGGCATCGTCAGCCGGCGCATCGTCACCACCGGATCACCCGCGGCTGCCCTGGCACCCGCCGAGACGGACGGCCCGGTCCCGCTCGGGGGTCGGGCCGTCGCGGTCGGCAGGGCGATCAGGGGATGGTCAGTTCCTGACCGGGGTGGATCAAGTCCGGGTTGCTGATGCCACTGGCCTCGGCGATCTGCTTGAACTTGTTCCCGTCGCCGTAGAAGCGCTCGGCGATGGCGAACAGCGTGTCACCGGCGACCACCTTGTAGGTGCGGGCGCCACCCTCGGCGCCACCCTCGGCGGCGGCCGGCGGCGGGGCGTCGGTCTCGGTCTTGGTCGACCAGACGGGCGTGTTGCCGGCGGCGTAGAGCACCAGGTTGCGATCGTCCTGCAGCACCAGCCGGACGTCCTTCTTACCCTTGGTGTCGCTGTGCCAGATCGGCTTGTCGGCCGTGTAGATGACGAAGTTGCCGTCCGGCTGCACCTCGGCGCGCACCACGTTCTGCCCGTTGGTGCCGCTGGCCCAGATCGCCTTGCCCCGGGCGGCCAGCACCAGGTTGCCGTCGTCTTGCAATGTCAGGGTGTAGGCCTCGTTCTTCGAGGTCAGCGAGTCCCCTTTGACAAGCTTGTGTCCGGCGGCGAGCGTGTCTCCCACGTTCTGTCCCACGTTTACTACCCCTTCTGGTCTTGCGTGCCGCGGTTCTGATGTCGGCACGCACCGTTGGTTGTCAACGACGCCTGCGAGCTTAGCCTGCCCGCACCGTCTTGGTCCGCCGAACTATTCCGCTGTCGGCGTAAGCGGGATCGGGCTGACCTGGTCGTCGGAGTGCCAGTGCACCGCGGTGACGCCGGGCTGCAGCGACAGCTCGGCGACCAGGCGTTCCAGCCGGTCCGGGGCACGACCGTCGACCAGCAGATACGCGGTCAGCACGGTGTTGCCGTCGACCGCCTCGCCGGCGTGGATGCCGCGCAGCACCAGGTCGTTGCTGGACGTGTGCTGGACGATCTGGGCGCGGGCGTACTTCTCGGCCTTCGACCGGCAGACCACCTGAACCCGGTAGGCCTGTTGGGCGGCGTCCTCCTCCACGTGCTGGTCGCGGTCGATCAGCCGGCCCAGCGGCCGGCCGACCAGGTGGGTGCCGACGATGGTGCCGGTGGCGATCAGCGCGAACAGCAGGTGCCCGGCGGCGGCCAGCACCCCGACGGCCGCCGAGCACCACAGGGTGGCCGCGGTGTTCAGGCCGCTGACGTTGAACCCCTCGCGCAGGATCACCCCGCCGCCGAGGAAGCCCACCCCGGAGACCACGTAGGACGCCACCCGGGTGGCGCTGGTGTCGCCCGCGGCGACCGCGTACAGCACGAACAGGGTGGCCCCGGCGGCGACCAGCGCGTTGGTGCGCAGGCCGGCCATCCGCGCCCGCCACTGCCGTTCCAGGCCGATCAGCGCGCCGCAGCCCAGCCCGACGGAGAGCCGGAGCACGAAGTCGGCGGTGCGCAACGTCGTCTCCATCGGCCCGGCCCCTTCTCCTGCGTCCGGTCGCTCACCGCCGGCGCCTCACCTCAACAGTGTGACCGGTGCGCTACCCGACCACCACCGGACGCGGCATCACGGTCGGCTTGAACCCGTAGCGGGGGGCGGCGAAGCCGTAGCCACGGCCGGCCCCGTTGCCGACCGGCGGCATCCCCGGCATGCCGGGCATCCCGCCCGGCTCGGCCA
>NZ_JBYCLB010000589.1:0-3046 GCF_057473705.1 Mycobacterium sp. TH-M15
AGGAGCGGCGATGGCCGACGGTCGAACCAGCACGCGATCCACCGCCCAGCCGCTCACCGCGGACCTGGTGCTCTCCGGCGGCGGCGTCCGGTTCATCGGCCTGGTGGGCGCGGTGGTCGCATTGATGGATGCCGGATACTCGGTCGAACGGGTCTCCGGCGTCTCCGGCGGGTCGGTGGTCGGCACCATCCTGGCCGCCGCCGCCCAGGGTGACCGGTTGACCGCCGCGGAGATCCGGGATCTGGCGCTCTCGGTGCCGCTGCACAGCTGGCGGGACGCCGCACCGGTCCCGCTGCTCGGCCCGGCATGGGGCTTCGTCCGCGACTCCGGCCTGTACCGTGGCGACGTCGCGCACGACTGGATCCGCGGTGAACTGAAGAACCTGGGCGTGCGCACCTGGGGCGATCTGGCCTACACCGGCGACAACCTGCTCACCGAGCGGCGCTACCGGGCGGTGGTCAGCGTCGCCGACCTGACCACCGGCCAGCTGGTCCGGCTGCCCTGGGACTACCGGCGGGTGTACGGGCTCGACCCCGACGAGCAGTCGGTGGCCGACGCGGTGCGGGCCTCGATGGCGGTGCCGTTCTTCTACCGCCCGGTGACCTTGACCAGCGCGCTGGGACGCAAATCCACCCTGGTCGACGGCGGGGTGCTGTCGAACTTTCCGATCTACACCTTCGACCGGCGCGACGGCCGCGAACCGCTGTGGCCCACCTTCGGTATCACGGTGGTGCCGGAGTTCTCCGAGGACGTCGGTGGGCTCGACGAGCTGGTCCCGGTGCTGAAACCGCTGCGGCTGTTCGGGCAGTCGCTGCTGCTGGAGAACCTGATCACCACCATGCTGGTCGGCCACGACCAGGCCTACCTGAACCAGCCCTGGGTGAGTGCGCGGGCGATCCGGGTCAACCCCACCGATGTCGGTGTGCTCGACTTCGGCATCTCCCGGCCGCGGCTGGAGCAGCTCTACGGCAACGGCTACGCCGCAACACAGAAATTCCTGTCGACCTGGGACTGGCCGGCGTACCTGGAGCGGTTCCGGCGCGCCCACTACCCGGACGCGCGGTGACGCTCAGCTGCGGTGCTTGCCTATCGCCTTGGCCACCGGATCGGCCGCCGGGGCGGCGTCGCCGCCCTGGGCCAGCCGGACGGTGACGTTCGTGGGCTGCTCGGGCAGCGCGCGGGCGTGCAGCCGGTCCTGGGCCTCCCGAGCGGCCCGGTTGACCCGGTCCACCTCGCGGCGGAACACGTCCGGTCGGGTCTCCTTGCTGGCGTAGTGGAAGTAGCTGAGCAGGCTGCGCAGCAGCTCCAGCTTCTGCTTCTCCCGGGTGGCCAGGTCGTGGGTGGTCAGCAGCTCGATCCGCTGCACCGGCGGCAGCTCGTGCCAGTCCAGGGTCACCCGGTTCTGGAATCGGCCGGAACCTCGCCGCCACGGCCGCCACCGAGCGGAGCCGTGCGGGCGGTCGGCGTAGCTGACCGCCCCGGTGAACCGGGACTCGATGGAGTCGCCGAGCTCGGCGCGGTCGATCGCCGAATCCCACACCGTGCGCCATTCCTGGCCCGGCGCCAGCACCGGCAGCTCCTCGGGGAGCTGTAGCGTGACCACGTCGGCGTAGCCGTCGACGGCCGTCTCGTAGCGGGCCACGGTGAGCGGGCGGTCGAAGGAGAACCGGATGTCGTAGGCCGGGGTCTGCCCGAAGTTGCGGGCCACCAGCTCGATGATGTGCCAGTCGGCGGCGTGCGATTCCATGAACACCGTCACGTGCGGGCGGGTCTTCTCCAGGGTCAGCCGGCGGTTCTCGCGCAGCAGCCGGCCCAGGTAGATCAGCGCGACCAGGCCGACCGCGCAGCCCGCCCAGGCGGCCATCGCCAGCCAGGCGCCCGGTCCGGCGTCGGACAGCTGCTGCCAGTGCTCCTCGACCCACCCCATCGGATTCACCTCCCGCTTATATCACAGGTAGGCTCGGATCGACCCAGGCCAGCCTCGATCGGCCCTGGTCAGCCGCCCATCAGGGCGTGCCACTGGGTCAGGTCGCCGGCCCGGTAGACGAAGTTGGAGCGCTTCACCTCGTCGAGCGGGGCGCTCGGGTCGGCCGAATACCAGTGCCCGGGGAAGACGGTCGGATTGCCGGGCAGCGCGGCCAGCTGGTGCAGGCTGCGGTACAGCGCCGTGGAGTCGCCGCCGGGAAAGTCGGTGCGACCGCAGCCCTCCAGGAACAGGGTGTCCCCGGTGACCAGCCGGTTGTCGACCAGGAAGCACTGGCTGCCCGGGGTGTGCCCCGGGGTGTGCAGCAGCTCGATGTCGACGGCACCGACGCTGACCGTGTCGCCGTGCTGGTGGGCGGCGAGGTCGGTCAGCGGAATCCCGGTGATCCGGGCGACCCAGGGGGCTTCGTCGCTGTTGACGTGCACCGGCACGCTGACCCGCTCCAACAACTCGGACAGGCCTTTGAGGTCGAAGCCCATCATCGAGCCGCCGACGTGGTCGGGGTGGTGGTGGGTGACCAGCACGCCGGATATCCGCATGCCGTCGGCCTCGGCGGCGTCGGCCAGGTCGCCGGCGGCGTAGGCCGGGTCGACGACCACCGCCTCGCCGGACTCCCGGTCGCCGATCAGGTAGGCGAAGTTGCGCATCTGGGTGGCGATCGGGTCGCCGACGGCGAAATCGCGGCCGGAGAGCAGCTGGCGAAAGTACAGCCGGTCGGAGTCGGGCACGCCACCCAGCGTAAGCGGCGATCGCAAGGGCGGCGGAGCCGGGCGCGGCGGGTCGCCGCCGTTGGGTCTGCGGCGATCGCAAGGGCGGCGGAGCCGGGCGCGGCGGGTCGCCGCCGTCAAGTCGGGCAGCGGGGGCGGGTGACATGCGGTTTGGTAGCGGTTGAGCCGAGACGGTACCCTCTTTAAGGCTTGCGGCGCCGTTACATTGGTCGCCGCGGGCGAACGGCCCCCTTAGCTCAGTCGGCAGAGCGTTTCCATGGCAAGGACAAGGTCAACTGTTCGCTTCCGTTAGGGGGCTCGGTGGACGCCGGGCAGGCTGGCGAGTACCCGAGGC
>NZ_JBYCLB010000590.1:0-3711 GCF_057473705.1 Mycobacterium sp. TH-M15
CGTTCGTCGCGGGGCAGGCGGCTGCCCCGGCGCACGCCACCGACCGGCACGCTGCCGACCGGCACGCTGCCGTCCGCGCCGCCGTCGGCCGGGACGGCAGTCAGATCGGTCGTGTCGGTCGGTTTGCTCATCAAGTCCCTCGGATTCGGTTCCGGTGCGCCGGCGGTCACCCCCCTGGCGCCGCGTGCAGACGAGACTACGCGGTGGGCTGCGGGCGTCGGCGACTGACGCCCGGCACGGCCTGCGCGGCGCCCGTCGGGCCGGCCGAACCGGCGGCCGGGCGTGCCGGAGAGTTGCCGTTGGCCCGGGTTGTGCCATCCTGGGACGGTGACCTTCGAGCCTGGGAGGCATTCGTCGAGTCGGTTACCCGCCCTTCGCGACCAGTGGCGGGAACCGCTGCGCGCGCTGCGCGACCCGCTGGTCGGCGACCGCGGCCGGGCCCGGTCCCGCCGGGAACACGAGGGGTCGCGTCGGCAGACCGCGCTCGGACGGTTCGTCTCCACCTACGGCTGGCGCGCCTATGCGCTGCCGCTGCTGGCGGTGCTCACCGTCGTCGTGCTGTACCAGACGCTGACCGGCACCGGCGTCGCGGCCCGGCCGGTCGCGTCGGACCCGGCGCTCAACGCGCCGCCGACGATCGGGTCGGCCGGCACCGAGATCATCGGCGCCCCGCCGCGCGGCCTGACCACCTTCGACGTGAACCTGCCCGCCGGGGTGCTGCCGATCGGTGGGCTGTTCACCGAGGCCGGGACGATGAGCTGGCACATCGTGCCCGGCATCATGGCGCAGGTCGGCCGGGGCACCGCCAAGGTGTTCGTCTACACCGTCGAGGTGGAGAACGGGATCGACACCACCGCGTTCGGCGGCGACGAGGGGTTCGCCCGGATGGTCGACGAGACGCTGGCCAACCCGAAAGGCTGGACGCACAATCCTCAGTTCGCCTTCAAGCGCATCGACCACACCGACACCGTCGAGCCGGACTTCCGGATCTCGCTGACCACGCCGATGACGATCCGCGAGGGCTGCGGGTACGAGATCCCGTTGGAGGTCTCCTGCTACAACCCGTCCTACGGGCCGGACGCCGAGCCGCGGGTCTTCATCAACGAGGCGCGCTGGGTGCGCGGTGCGGTCCCGTTCCAGGGCGACATCGGCTCCTACCGGCAGTACCTGATCAACCACGAGGTCGGCCACGCCATCGGCTACTCCCACCACGAGCCGTGCGAGAAGCAGGACGGGCTGGCGCAGGTGATGATGCAGCAGACGCTGGGCACCTCCAACGACGACGCGGCGAAGTTCGACCCGGACTGGGTGAAGCCGGACGGCAAGACCTGCCGGTTCAACCCGTGGCCGCATCCCATCCCGTGACACCCCGGGAAGCATCGCCGGCCGTTTGTCGTTGATCTGCTGTACGTGCACCGCCCGGTCGATGATGAGGAGTTAGCCGGTGTCGATATCGCTGCCGCCGCTGGTCACCCCGGCCGCCGAGCTGACCCGCGACGAGGTCGCCCGCTACAGCCGGCACCTGATCATCCCAGAGGTCGGCGTCGACGGGCAGAAGCGGCTGAAGAACGCATCGGTGCTGTTCATCGGGGCCGGCGGGCTGGGCGCGCCAGCGCTGCTGTACCTGGCGGCGGCCGGGGTGGGAACCATCGGCATCGTCGACGACGACGTCGTCGACGAGTCCAACCTGCAGCGCCAGATCATCCACGGGGTCTCCGACATCGGCCGGATGAAGACCCAGAGCGCCCGGGACTCGATCGCCGAGGTCAACCCGTTGGTGCGGGTCCGGTTGCACGAGTTGCGGCTCGCGGCGGAGAACGCCGTCGGGTTGTTCGAGGGCTACGACCTGATCGTGGACGGCACCGACAACTTCGCCACCCGCTACCTGGTCAACGACGCCGCGGCGCTGGCGCACAAGCCGTACGTCTGGGGATCGATCTTCCGGTTCGAGGGCCAGGCCTCGGTGTTCTGGGAGGACGCACCCGACGGCGCAGCCGGGGAGAAGCGCGGCCTGAATTACCGGGACCTGTACCCGGAGCCGCCGCCGCCGGGGACGGTGCCGTCCTGCGCCGAGGGCGGGGTGCTGGGCATCCTGTGTTCGTCGATCGCGTCGGTGATGGGCACCGAGGCGATCAAGCTGATCACCGGGATCGGCGAGCCGCTGCTGGGCCGGCTGCTGGTCTACGACGCCTTGGAGATGAGCTACCGCACCATCCGGATCCGCAAGGACCCGGCCACGCCGAAGATCACCGAACTCACCGACTACGAGGAGTTCTGCGGCGTGGTCTCCGACGCCGCCGAGCGGGCGGTGGCCGGCTCCACCGTCACGCCGCGGGAGCTGGCCGACCTGCTCGACTCCGGCAAGGAGATCGCGCTGATCGACGTCCGGGAGCCGGCGGAGTTCGCCATCAACCACATCGACGGCGCCGAACTGATCCCGAAGGGGGAGATCCTCTCCGGCGAGGGGCTGGCCCGGATCCCGCAGGACCGGATGCCGGTGCTGTACTGCAAGACCGGGGTCCGCTCCGCCGAGGCGCTGGCGGCGCTGAAGCGGGCCGGCTTCGCCGATGCGGTGCACCTACAGGGCGGGATCGTGGCCTGGGCTAAACAGGTGCAGCCCGACATGGTGATGTACTAGCCGCGGAGCCGGGGGTTCGTGTCCAGCCGCGGTCGCCGGGACGGGCACCATTAGGCTAACGCCGTGACCGTCGAACCGCCGCCGCATCATGTGCTGGCCGCTTTCGGTCTTCCCGGCCAGGATCCGGCGCCGCTGGCCGCCGGCTGGGAGGGCGGCTGGAAATGCGGCCAGGTGGTGCTGTCGACGGTGGCCGACCCGGCGCGCGCGGCCTGGTCGGCCACGGTGCGGGAGACGCTGTTCGTCGACGGCATCCGGCTGGCCCGCCCGGTGCGGTCCACCGACGGCCGCTACGTGGTCTCCGGCTGGCGCGCCGACACCTTCGTCGCCGGCAGCCCGGAGCCCCGGCACGACGAGGTGGTGTCGGCGTCGGTGCGGCTGCACGAGGCCACCGGCGACCTGGAACGGCCCCGCTTCCTCAGCCAGGCGCCGGTCGCGCCGTGGGCCGATGTCGACGTCTTCATCGCCGCCGATCGCGCCGCCTGGGAGGAGCGGCCGTTCCAGTCGCTGCAGCACGGCGCCCGCATCGCACCGGGCTCGCCGGACGGACAACGCTCCATCGACCTGATCAACGAGCTCGCCGCCCTGCGCACGCCGACCAAGAGCCCCAGCCAGCTGGTGCACGGCGACCTGTACGGCACGGTGCTGTTCGCCGGGTCGGCCGCCCCCGGCATCACCGACATCACCCCGTACTGGCGGCCGCCGTCCTGGGCCGCCGCGGTGGTGGTGGTGGACGCGCTGTCTTGGGGTGACGCCGACGACGACCTGATCGAGCGCTGGCGGACGCTGCCGGAGTGGCCGCAGATGTTGTTGCGCGGGTTGATGTTCCGCCTGGCGGTGCATGCGCTGCATCCGCGGTCCACCGCGGAGGCGTTCCCGGGGCTGGCCCGCACCGCTGGACTGGTCCGGATGGCGTTGTAGCGCAGCGGTTTCGGTGCCGGTTTCGGTGTTCTGGGCTTTCGCACGCCGGGCCTTCAGTCCCGATTCCGCGAGTAAGCGGGATAGTTGGCCTTGGGGCCTGCGGAAGATGTCGGGGTGGGGTGTGGGTAGGCGGGTGTGACCGGTGGCGCCGGTTT
>NZ_JBYCLB010000591.1:0-1525 GCF_057473705.1 Mycobacterium sp. TH-M15
CGCCGTGCAGTTTCCCGGCCTGGACGGGGTGCTGCCCGGATACGGCGTGCAGCGGCCAAACGACTGGGGACTCGGATTCGAGATCCGGGACGGGAAGTCACCGCACTGGACCGGGGCGTCGAACTCGTCGCGAACCTACGGCCACTTCGGCCAATCCGGCACGCTGATCTGGGCGGATCCGGTCGCTGACCTGGCGTTGGTGGTGCTCACCGACCGAGATTTCGGCGATTGGGCGCGGCAGCCGTGGCCGGCGCTGGCCGAGGCGGTGCTGACCGGATACCGCCTCCGAAACCAGGACCAGAAAATCAGGACTAGCGCAACAGTCACCTCACAGGGCACAATAGACTCACGAGACACTGAATAGGCTGGCAGTCGGCGGCATCGTTGCCAAACCGGAATCCACCGAGTCGTTGGGGAAGACGTCCCTGGTGGAACCGAAGGAGCAACTGATGCGTGCGTCGAACCAGTTCGCCGACGCGACCGGCGGTGTGGTGTACATCCACGCCTCGCCCGCGGCGGTTTGCCCGCACGTCGAGTGGGCGTTGACCTCGACTCTGGGTGTGCAGGCCGGCCGATCCGGGCTCAACTGGACCCCGCAGCCGGCGATGCCCGGACAGCTGCGGGCGGTGACCAACTGGGTGGGCCCGGTCGGCACCGGCGCACGGCTGGCCAGCGCGCTGCGGTCCTGGACCGTGCTGCGCTTCGAGGTCACCGAGGACCCCAGCGCCGGCGTGGACGGCCAGCGGTTCTGCCACACCCCGCAGCTGGGCCTGTGGAACGGGGCGATGAGCGCCAACGGTGACGTGATGGTCGGTGAGATGCGGCTGCGTGCGCTGATGGCGGCCGGCGCCGACACCCTGGCCGCCGAGCTCGACTCCGTGCTGGGCACCGCCTGGGACGAGGCGCTGGAGGCATACCGGGACGGTGGTGACGGCGCCGAGGTCTCCTGGCTCAGCCGCGGGGTGGGCTAGCTTTCCGCCGCCCGCTTTTCTGAGCGCCAGCAGACGCAAAGTCCCCTTTTCGGGCGGCTATTTAGGGGAGTTTGTGTCTGCTCGCGGAGGGCCGGGGCAGACGCGCAGGATCTGTAGCGCCGCGGGCGCCGCGGAGATCTCCGCCGGCAGCGGCCCGGCGTAGTCGCCGTCGGCGTAGGCGTTGATGCCGGCGGATTCCACGTAGACCGAGTGCGCGCGGGCGGTGGTCACCTCGTCCAGGTCGACGTGGGTGCCCTTGAAGACCGTCGGGAACAGCCGAATCAGTTTGCTGCGCGACGCCGAATGCACCATGGTGACGTCGAGCAGGCCGTCGGCGTGGTCGGCGTGCGGGCAGATGAGCATGCCGCCGCCGTAGCTGCGGGCGTTGCCGAACGCGGCCAGGGTCAGCTCGGTGACGATCTCCGTGCTCCCGTCGAAGACCAGCCGGAACGGCAGCAGCCGCAGCCGGGACAGCTCGGCCAGCATCGCCAGGTTGTAGCGCATCCGCCCGCGCGGCCAGCGCATCCGGTTGGCCCGGTCGCTGACCAGCGAGT
>NZ_JBYCLB010000592.1:0-1927 GCF_057473705.1 Mycobacterium sp. TH-M15
CATCGAGCGGAACACCTTGTTCTTCTCCTCGCTGATGGCGTACGGCTCGAGCGCCGTCGGCGGCTCCATCACCACGAACGCCATCACCTGGAACAGGTGGGTCACCACCATGTCCTTGTAGGCGCCGGTGCTCTCGTAGAAGTTCGCTCTTTCGTCCAGGCCCAGCGCCTCGGGGATGTCGATCTGGATGTGGTCGATGAAGTTGCGGTTCCAGATCGGCTCGAACAAGCCGTTGGCGAAGCGGAACGCCAGGATGTTCTGGGCCGCCTCCTTGCCCAGGAAGTGGTCGATGCGGAAGATCTGGGACTCCTCGAACGTCTCGTGCAGGAAGTCGTTGAGGGCCACCGCGGTGGGCAGGTCGGTGCCGAACGGCTTCTCCATCACCACGCGGGACCGTTCGACCAGACCGGCGTCACGCAACATGTTGATGACCGCGCGCGCCGCGTTGGGCGGGACCGACAGGTAATGCAGCCGCCGCACCTTGGGCCCCAGGTTGTTCTCGGCCTCGGCGACCGCGGCCGCCAGCGCTTCGGGTCCGGCGCTCTGCGGGACGTAGGTGACGATCTTGGCGAAGTTGGACCACTGCTCGGGCGTCAGCTTGTGGATGCCGAACGCGTCGATCGCGGTCTTGGCGATCTCGCGGAACTCATCGTCGCTGAGGTCCTCGAGCGACGTGGCGACGACCTGGATGTCGGGGGCGAGCTCGGACTGGTCGAGGTAGGCCAGGCCGGGGATCAGCTTGCGCTTGGCCAAATCGCCCGTCGCCCCGAACAGGACGATGACGTGGGGTTCGAGGGGTTGGTGATCGTGGCGGCGTGGGCGTGCCTCGGGCGACGGGTAGGAAATCGTCTGCGGTTTCTTGGTCACTCACGCGATATTTCCACCGCCGCGCCATGTTCGCAGCCGGGCAGGTCAACGGCGGTCGCGCACGGCGTCGATCGCCCGGTAGATCCGCTGCTCGCTGGCCGGTCGGGGCGTGCCGAGCTGCTGGGCCCACAGGCTCACCCGCAGCTCCTCGATCTGGCGGGCGATATCGCGGACGTCGGCGGCCACCCGCCGGGCCGGCGGCAGCGCGCCCAGCAGTTCGTCGTAGGCGTCCTGCACGGCGTGTACCCGGGCCATCCGCTCCCGATCCGCCTCGGGCGCGTAGGGCAGCCGCTCGAGGCGGCGGCCGATGGCCGTGAGGTAGCGGGTCAGGTCGGCGAGGTGCGCGTACCCGGTCGCGGTGACGAACCCGGGGGGCAGCAGCCGGGCGAGCTGGGCGCGGACGTCGGCGACGGCGTCGGCCTGCGGCGGTGTGGGCCGGGCGGGCAGCGCCAGTCGCACCTCCTGGGCGGCGGCCAGCACCGTCTCGACGCGGCCCACGACGTCGGCGGTCGTCGCGGGCAGCGCACGCGCCACCCGCTCGCGCAGCGCGGCGAACTCCGCGCGGGTCCACACCGGCGCGGGCACCAGCACATCCACCGCGGCGTCGGCGCAGTCGTCGAGCAGCGCGGACAGCGAGCCGTCCGGATTCGTCCCCAGAGCCAAGCGGGTGCGCGGACCCAGCTGGCGCTCAACCGTTTTGGCCGGCGACGGCGTGCTCAGCCGCAACAGCCTCCGGATGCCGGGTCCCATTGCCCGGTCCTGCTCGGCCGGGGTCGCGAACACCCGGACGCCGACCGCGGAGCCGGCGTCGACGAAGGCCGGGAAGCCCTGCACCGCGCGCCCGCCCACCGTGCGCTCCACGACGCGCGGCAGTCGCTCCAGGTCGTCGGGCCAGGCGCGCAGGCCGGTCCGCTCGAGGTCGCCGGCGACCGCATCGGCGACGGCGTGGCGGGCCGGCCCCTGCAGCCGCTCCTGCAGTGCCCGCAGGTCCTTGCCGCGGGCGACCTCGGTGCCGTCGGGCGACTCCACGGCGAACGTCACCCGCAGATGCGGCGGCAAC
>NZ_JBYCLB010000593.1:0-8189 GCF_057473705.1 Mycobacterium sp. TH-M15
GGGATGACCGTCACGGTGGGGGTGGCAGCCCTGGCGGTGGCGCTGGCCGGTGCGTCGGCCAGCGCGGCGCTGCGCCGGGTGCGGCCCCACGTGGGCCGGATCGCCGGGGTGATCGTGCTGCTGACCGGGGTGTTCGCCACCTACTACGGCTACTACGAGCTGCGGCTGTACTTCACCGACGCCGGCACCGAGGACCCGGTCATCCGCGCTGCCGCGGCGGTGCAGTCCTGGCTCGCCGACCTGGTCGAGGTGCTCGGGGTCTGGCGGCTGCTCGGGATCGCCGCGGCGCTGGTCGCCGTCGGCGTGGGCTGGCAGGCGCTCAGCCGCCGGAGATGACCGGGAGGTACTCCCGGTTCTCGTCGACATCGAGGTGACGGGTACCCACCCGGCGCCCCTTGCGGGTAGTCCTCCGCGGATCGGGTTTCTTCGTCGAAACCGAATCCTTAGGCAGGGCATCCCGACCGTTGTCCGGCCTCCCATCGTGATGCCTACTTCCGGCGTCTCGAATTCTGGCGAAGCCTGGTCAATACGTCGTTGACCTCGTCGGTGTCGAAGTGCGCCGGGTCGTGTTGGTCGGGTCGGTCGATGCCGAGCCATGCCAGTCGGTCTTGGTGTTCTTCGTGGCCGGGGTCGTCGAGGATCTCCAGCAGCTCCTGATACCCCCAGGGGCCGCCGCAATCTTCTGGTGGAGCTTTCCGACGCCCGCCGACACACCTCGGGTAGGTCGAGGCATCCCCGGACGACACGCTGTCCTCGACGGCGATCAGGTGTTCCCAGTCGTCGCCGAAGTCGTAGGTGTAGGTGAGTTTCGTCCCGGGGCCGGCGGCGACCTGTTCGAGGGTGACCTTGGCATCGGATCGCAATCCCAGCCCGGGATCGGGAATACCGAACTGCCCGTAGGCGGTGGCGAAGGCGTACAGGTGCGTGGAATTCCAGTTGAACGCTGCCTGTAACACCGTGTGCAGCTCGCGCAGCGCGATGTCGCCGGGAACCTGCAGGCGCCGCCAGATCGGTGGTTTGCTTCCGCGTAGGTCGACACGCAGCTGCAGAACGGGGGCCGGCCCGTCCCTCGTCTTGCGCTTGGCGGGCAGTTTCGAGCTCGACTTCACCGGAACCGCCGCGCCCGGCCCGCCGGACACCCCGGGTGGCGCTGCAAGCCGATCCAGCGCTGCCAGCAGGCCGGTCAGCGTGGCTTCATGGCCCTCGCCGTGCGCCGGCTTCGGTTTCGTCGGCAACGGCAGCGCCCGCAGTCGAGCCCGCAGCAACGGCGCCAGAGCACGGTATCCCGGACCGTCCTCGTCGACGAGATCGTCGTCATCGAAGAAATCCGCGTCGTCGAACAGATCGTCCGCGTCGGCGATGTCGTCCGCGTCGAACGAATCGTCCCGGTCATCTCGGTCGTGATCATCGCGGGCGTCCATCGCGGCTTCGGCCCGCCACCGAAATTCCGCCGGATCGATAACCGTCGTGGTGAGCCGGACCTTGTCACGTTCAGCGGCCCGGTGCAGCCGGACGAGTGCTTCGGTCAAATCCGCGCAGTCCAGAAGCACGATCTCGGCGGCCTCCCCGCAATCTTGGGGGTCGACCAGAATCATCACCGCGTGCCCCGTGCCCGCGCGGTCGAAGCGGGCGGCAAGCACCAGCGTCTGGCCGTCCTCGCACAGTTCGACGCAGTCACGTGCGCGCACCGGAGCCGACAGCGCCGCCATCCACTTAGGCGCGGCCACGCCGCGTGCCCGTAGGCGGTCCAGTCCCGCAGTGGCGGCCTCGCCTATTTTCCCTTCGTCGAGCGTGGCGAGCACGGCGAGCATCCCGGCCGCTCGCGGGTCGCCCATTTCCTCAATGACCGAGACCAACTCGGACGCGGCGACCAGATCCGCGCCGAACAAACCGATGGCACCGAGAAACGTCGAGCCGAGGACTTCCGCCTCCACCGGATCGGTGACCTGGGCAAAATCCCCCAGGATCGCCTCCATCACGACCCGCGGATCGGGGCCCTCGTCGGCATCGTCGACACGAACGTCGGGTGGGTGGCCCGTCACGTCGAACAGCGGTGTGGGCAAGTTTTTTCCGGGGCGTTTGGGGGGCGGTGTTCGCTTTCTCATGCCCGATACTGTTGCACATCGGGCACCCCGGGCATCGGGCCAGGTGCGCCCCGAAGATCTCCAACCGCGGTCTGTCGGTGAAGAACTCGGCTCGGGTCTGAACGCCACCGCGGGAGCGATCAGTTTGGGCCAGGCAGCCGGGATCGCTCAGCCCGGTTTGGTCGCGGTGACCAGCCGGGTGGCCGCCCACGGGCCGCCCCACCACATCCGCCAACCCAGGTTGCGTCGTCGCACGTCGGACCAGCCGAGCTCGCGCAGGTAGGCCGCGTGCCGGCTGGTCTCCCACAGGTCGGCGATCGCCAGCCGGCCGCCCGGCCGCAGCACCCGGACCGCCTCGGTCAGCGCCAGGCGGCGGCCCGGGTGGGTGCCGATGTTGTGGATCACCAGGCTGGACACCACCACGTCGACGCTGGCGTCGGCCAGCGGCAGCGCGGTGATGTCGGCGGTGCGCACCTGGACCCGGTCGGCGACCCCCTCCAGCGCGGCGTTGGCGACGGTGACCTCGGCGGCGTTGCCGGTCTGGTCGGCCTGCCACAGGTCCACCCCGATCGCCGTGCCGCGGGGCAGCCGTTTGGCGGCCGCGCAGAGCACCGCGCCGCGCCCGCAGCCCAGGTCGAGCAGCGTCTCGTCGCCGCGCAGCGCCAGCTGGTCGAGGATCTGCGCCCAGACCCCGAACTTGCCGCGCCGGGTGGTGTGCAGGTACAGCCCGGCCTGGGCGATGACGAAGGCGGCGAGGATGGCGGCGGCCGCGGTCAGCCGGCCGTGGCCCATTGCCGCCGCCACCGCGGCGACCACGGCCAGCCCGACGCAGCCCGCGCCGAGCACCGCCGCCTGTGCCCACGCCGGGACGTGGTGAAACGACCCGTCCACCCCGTACTCGCCGCGGTGGCCCGCCGGGTCAGCCATCGCCGGCCACCGGCTCGTCGCCGAAGCTGATCCCCAGATCGCGGGCGGTCAGCATCGAGTCGCAGTCCAGCGGGACCGTCTTCTGCCGGCGGGTCACCTCCGCCAGCGGCACGTAGTCGACCGTCGGCGGCCGCAGCGCCACCATGATGCCGTCGTGGCCGTCGTCCAGGGCGCGCACCGCGGCCGCCCCGAAGCGCAGGCCGAGCAGCCGGTCCAGCGACGTCGGCGAGCCGCCGCGCAGCAGGTGGCCCAGCACCACGGTGCGGGTCTCCCGGCCGGTCATCTCCTCCAGCGCGGCGGCCACCTTGGCGCCGACGCCGCCGAGCCGCTCGGCCTGGCCCACCGATTTGCCGATCACCGAGTGCTCCCCACCGACCGGGCGGGCGCCCTCGGCGACGCAGACGATGGAGAACTTGGTGCCGCGCCGGGCACGTTCGGTGATCAGCGACGCCACCGGCTCCAGCCGGTAGGGGATCTCCGGGATCAGGATGGCGTGCGCCCCGGTCGCCATCCCGGCGTTGAGCGCGATCCAGCCGGCGTAGCGACCCATCACCTCGACCACGATGATCCTGCCGTGCGAGGTCGCGGTGGAGAACAGCCGGTCGATGCATTCCGAGGCGAAGCCGACCGCGCTGTCGAAGCCGAAGGTCGACGCCGTCTTCTCCAGGTCGTTGTCGATCGTCTTGGGCACCCCGACCACCCGCAGCCCGGCCCGGTGCAGATGGTCGCCGATCGCCAGGGTGCCGTCGCCGCCGATGGTGACCAGCGCGTCTATCCGGTGTTCGGCGAAGCGGTCGAGCAGCTCGGCGGTGCGGTCCACCTCGACGAAGCTGCCGTCGTCCTGGCGCATCGGGTAGGCGGTCGGGTCGCCGCGGTTGGTGCTGCCCAGGATGGTTCCGCCCAGCGGGATGATGCCGCGCACCCGGTCCCGGGTCAGCTCGATCAGCCCACCGTCCGGGTACTCCTGGCCGAACAGCAGCCCGTTGAAGCCGTCCCGGATCCCGACCACGTCCCAGCCGCGGTTGCGGGCGGCCAGGGTGG
This sequence comes from Mycobacterium sp. TH-M15, assembly GCF_057473705.1. Lineage (NCBI taxonomy): Bacteria > Bacillati > Actinomycetota > Actinomycetes > Mycobacteriales > Mycobacteriaceae > Mycobacterium > Mycobacterium sp. TH-M15. Next base: position 4,053 of record NZ_JBYCLB010000593.1, read on the forward strand.
CGGCCCGGATCACCGCGTTCAGCCCCGGTGCGTCGCCCCCGCCGGTGCTCAGGGCGATGCGTTTGATGTCGGCCACCGGCCCGACCCTACTCCCGGCGCGGCGGGACCGAATTCCGGCCGGTGTCGGTGCGCCGCTCTATGGTTGGCGTCGATGCCCCTGCACCTGCACCGCGCCGAACGCACCGATCTGCTCGCCGACGGGCTGGGCCGGCTGCTCGCCGAGCCGCCGGACGACCCGTTCGCCGAAGACCTGGTGCTGGTGCCGGCGCGCGGGGTGGAACGCTGGCTGAGTCAGCGGCTCTCCCATACGCTCGGCGCCGGCCCGGACGGGGACGGGGTCTGCGCCGGGGTGGCGTTCCGCAGCCCCGGTTCGCTGATCGCGGAGCTCACCGGCGTCGGCGGTGACTTCGACGACGATCCGTGGTCGGCGGAGGCGATGACCTGGCCGCTGCTGGCGGTGATCGACGCCAGCCTGGACCAGCCGTGGTGCGCCACCCTGGCCCGGCATCTGGGCCACTTCCACACCGGCGACGACGCCGAGGTGCGCCGCGGACGGCGCTACCCGGTGGCCCGCCGGCTGGCCGGGCTGTTCGGCTGCTACGCCCGGCAGCGGCCGCAGCTGCTGGTCGACTGGCTGGACGGGCCCGCCGGCGACGGCGCCGGCGGGCAGCTGGACTCCGACCTGTCCTGGCAGCCCCGGCTGTGGCGGGCGCTGGTGGCCGCCATCCCGCACGATCCGCCGCACGTCCGGCACCGAGAAACCCTCGCCCGGCTGCGCGGCGCCCCGACCGACCGGCTGCCGGCCCGGCTGTCGTTGTTCGGCCACACCCGGCTGGCGTGCACCGACATCGAACTGCTGGACGCGCTGGCGGTCCATCACCAGCTGCACCTGTGGTTGCCGCACCCCTCCGACACGCTGTGGCGGCGGCTGCGCGACCGGCACGGCGCCGTCCCCCGCCGGGACGACACCGGCGGCCGGGCGGCCGGGCACCCACTGCTGCACACCCTCGGGCGTGACCTGCGCGAGCTGCAGCGGGCACTGCCCGAGACGGCGGCCACCGACGAGTATCTGGGCGGGCCGGTGGCTTCCAGCACCTCCGGCACCCTGCTGGGCTGGCTGCAGGCCGACATCGCCGCCGACGCGACCCGCCCGGCCGGGCGGTCGCCGGCCCCCGGCGACCGGTCGGTGCAGGTGCACGCCGCGCACGGCCCGGCCCGGCAGGTCGACGTGCTGCGCGAGGTACTGCTCGGACTGCTCGAGGACGACCCGACGCTGCAGCCGCGCGACATCGTGGTGATGTGCCCGGACATCGAGACCTACGCACCGCTGATCGTCGCCGCCTTCGGCCTGGGTGAGCTGGCCGGCGAGAACCACCCGGCGCATTCGCTGCGGGTGCAGCTGGCCGACCGGGCGCTCACCCAGACCAACCCGCTGCTGGGGGTCGCCGCCGAGCTGCTGGGCATCGCCGACAGCCGGGCCACCGCCAGCGCGGTGCTCAACCTGGCGCAGGCCGCGCCGGTGCGGGCCCGGTTCGCGTTCACCGACGACGACCTGGAGACCATCACCGCCTGGGTGCGGGAGGCCAACATCCGGTGGAGCTTCGACGCCGCGCACCGACGGCCGTACGGGCTGGCCGGGATCAAGCACAACACCTGGCGGTTCGGGCTGGACCGGATCCTGGCCGGGGTGGCCATGTCGGAGGACTCCCGGGCCTGGCTGGGCACCGCGCTGCCGCTGGACGACGTCGCCAGCAACCGGGTCGAGCTGGCCGGCCGGCTGGCCGAGTTCGTCGCCCGGCTGCAGGACGCCGCCGACCGACTCACCGGCGAACGGCCGCTGACCGACTGGCTGGCGACGCTCGCCGACGGGGTGGCCGCACTGACCCGGGTGCAGCTCGACGACGGCTGGCAGGCCGGTCAGCTGCGCCGCGAGCTCGCCGACGTGCTGCGCCGGGCCGGGCCGCACGCCGACACCTCGCTGCGACTCTCCGACGTGCGGGCGCTGCTCTCCGGGCAGCTCGCCGGCCGGCCCACCCGGGCCAACTTCCGCACCGGCGGCCTGACCGTCTGCACCATGGTGCCGATGCGCTCGGTTCCGCACCGGGTGGTCTGCCTGGTCGGCCTCGACGACGGGGTCTTCCCTCGGGCCGACCACGTCGACGGCGACGACGTGCTGGCCCGCCGGCCGCTCACCGGCGAGCGGGACGTCCGCTCCGAGGACCGGCAGCTGCTGCTCGACGCGGTCGGCTCGGCCACCGAGACGCTGGTGATCACCTACGCCGGCGCCGACGAGCACACCGGCAAGCCCCGGCCGCCGGCGGTGCCGCTGGCCGAGCTGCTCGACGCGCTGGACGCCACCACCGCCGAGCCGGTGCGCGGCCGGGTTGTGGTCCGGCATCCGTTGCAGCCGTTCGACGTCCGCAACGTCACCCCCGGCGTGCTGGGCGTTCCCGGCCGGCCGTTCACCTTCGACCCGGCCGCGGCCACCGCCGCCGAGGCCGCCGCCGGCGAACGCAGCGACCCGCCACCGCTCTTCGGTGCGCTGCTGCCGGCCCCGCCGGCCGGTGACGTCGAGCTGGCCGAGCTGGTGGCGTTCTTCAAGGACCCGGTGCGGGGGTTCTTCCGGGCCCTGGACTACACGCTGCCGTGGGACGTCGACGGTGTCAGCGACGCCATGCCGGTCGAGATCGACGCCCTGGAGGAGTGGACCGTCGGCGACCGGATGCTCACCGACATGCGGCGGGGCATGCACCCCGACGACGCCGCCAACGCCGAGTGGCGCCGCGGCACCCTGCCGCCCGGCCGGATCGGGATGCGGAAGGCATGTGAAATCCGCGACAGCGCCAGCGGTCTCGTCGAAGCCGCGTTTCCGCACCGGACCGGCGACCCGGCCGCCTACGACATCGACGTCGACCTGGGCGGCGGGCGCCGGCTGACCGGGACCGTCTCCGACGTCTACGACACCCGAACCGTCTCGGTGGTCTACTCACGGCTGGCCGCCAAACACCTGCTGCCGGCGTGGATCCCGCTGCTGGGGCTGGCCGCGCAGCACCCGGAAAACCAGTGGTCGGCGCTGTGCATCGGCCGCGGCACCGGCCGCAGGCACATCCGGCAGCGGCTGCTGACCCCGGCCGCAGACCCGGTCGCGGTCCTCGTCGACCTGCTGGCCATCTACGACGCGGGCCGGCGCGAACCGCTGCCGCTGCCGCTGAAGACGTCCTATGCCTGGGCCGAGGCGCGCCGCGGCGGCGACGATCCGCTGCCGGAAGCGCAGAAGAAGTGGACGGGCAAGTTCGGTGACCGCACCGACCGGGCGTGCATCAAGGTGTGGGGCGCCGACGCCCCGCTGGACAGACTGCTCGGCGAGGTGCCCCGCGGCGAGGAGGTCACCGGCGAGGACACCCGGCTCGGCGCGCTGGCGGTGCGGCTCTGGTCGCCGCTGCTCGACGCGGAGGGCACGCCGTGCTGAACCGCTTCGACCTCACCGGGCCGCTGCCGGCCGAGCGGTCCACCGTGCTGCTGGAGGCCAGCGCCGGCACCGGCAAGACGTTCGCGCTGGCCGGCCTGGTCACCCGCTACCTGGCCGACGGCGTGGCCACCGTGGACCAGCTGCTGTTGATCACCTTCGGCCGGGTGGCCAGCCGGGAGCTGCGCGACCGGGTGCGCGCCCAGATCGCCGGCGCGGTGGCGGTGCTGGAGCGCCGCCGCGGCCCGGCCAACGACCTGGAGGCCCACCTGCTCGGCGGCGACGGTGACCGGGAAGCCGCGGCGGGGCGATGCGCGCGGCTGCGCGACGCGCTGGCCGACTTCGACGCCGCGACGATCGTCACCATCCACCAGTTCTGTTCGCTGGTGCTGAAATCCCTTGGCGTCGCCGGTGACACCGACGCCGGCCTCACCCTGGTGGAGAGCCTCAAAGACCTGGTCGCCGAGATCGTCGACGACCACTACCTGGCGCACTTCGGCAACGACCAGACCCCGCCGCCACTCACCCGGAGCGCGGCCATCGCGTTGGCCGGCAAAGTCGTCGACGACCCGGCCGCGCGGCTGCGCCCGGCCGATCCGGACCCGGCATCGGAGGCCGGCGCCCGGCTGGCGTTCGCCGAGGCGGTGCTGGCCGAGCTCGCCCACCGTAAA
>NZ_JBYCLB010000594.1:0-3930 GCF_057473705.1 Mycobacterium sp. TH-M15
AATGCTTCCTGTGCCAAAACGTCTGCCATGTGATCCGCGACCACGAGGAGAACAAGGAGCGGTTCTCCGGCCCGCGGATGTTCATTCGGTTCGCCGAGCTGGAGATGCACCCGCTGGACACCGCGGATCGGCGTGATCTCGCCCAGGACGACGCCGGCATGGGGTTCTGCAACATCACCAAGTGCTGCACCGAGGTCTGCCCGGAGGGGATCAAGATCACCGACAACGCCATCATTCCGATGAAGGAGCGGGTGGCCGGTCACCGATACGACCCGATCGCCTGGGCGGGGCGGAAGCTGTTCGGCCGCAAAGGCTGACTCCGCGGGCCGGCCCGGGCGGCCGGGTCAGCCACCGAGGCGGCGGAACACGCTGCGATGGAAGACGATCGGGGCGACGCCGGCGTCGACGGTGACGTCGCTGACCCGCAGCACGACGATGGTGTGGTCGCCGGCCGGGATGAGCCGTTCGATGGTGCTCTCCAGCCACAGGCTGGTGCCCTGGACGAAGACCGCCCCGTTGCGGTTGGAGACCGTCTCCAGCCCGGCGAACCGGTCACCGGTCTTGGCGGCCAGCGCCCGGGCAGCCGCGTCGTGTGCTTCGCCGAGCACGCTGATGCCCAGCGCCGGCGCCGTCTTCAGCCGGGGCCAGGTCGTCGAGGTGTTCTGCACACAGAACGACACCAGCGGCGGCTCCAACGAGACCGCGACGAAGGTGCTGGCCGCCAGGCCGTGCCGCACACCGTCGACCTCGGCCGCGACGGCGACCACCCCGGACGGGAAATGCCCGAACGCCTCACGCAGGGAGGACGGCGTCAGCTTCCCCAGAGACCTCACCGAAGTACGCCCGTCTGTCCCGTCCGACCCGTCCGAACCACCTGTAACCGTTGCCGACCGCGTGAACCGCGATTAGCTCACCCTCGCTTGCGGCGCGGCGCGAGAACAGTATATTTGTAGAACACGTTACTGGTGGGTAACTTATCCTGAGTACTCAACCAAGAGTAGCGGTCTCATTCCAGGAGGAACGACGTGAGTCACTACAAGAGCAACGTCCGCGACCAGGTGTTCAACCTGTTCGAGGTGTTCGGGGTCGACAGGGCGTTCGGCGAGGGCAGCTATGCCGACCTGGACCTGGACACCGCCCGGGACATGCTCAACGAGATGAGCCGGTTCGCCGAGGGCCCGATCGCCGAATCGTTCGTCGACGGCGACCGCCACCCGGCGGAGCTCGACACCGAGACGCACACGGTCACGCTGCCCGAGTCGTTCAAGAACTCGGTGCGCGCCACCATCGAGGCCGGCTGGGAGAAGGCCGGCATCCTGCCGGAGCTCGGCGGCATGCCGATGCCCCGGGCGCTGATGTGGGCGCTGCACGAGCACATCCTCGGCGCCAACCCGGCGGTCTGGATGTACGGCGGCGGGGCCGGCTTCGCGCAGATCTTCTACAACCTCGGCACCGACGAGCAGAAGAAGTGGGCACAGATCGTCGCCGAGCGGAGCTGGGGCGCCACCATGGTGCTGACCGAGCCGGACGCCGGCTCCGACGTCGGGTCGGCGCGCACCAAGGCCACCGAGCAGGCCGACGGCTGCTGGCACATCGACGGGGTGAAGCGGTTCATCACCTCGGCGGACTCCGACGACCTCTTCGAGAACATCTTCCACCTGGTGTTGGCCCGCCCCGACGGCGCCAAACCCGGCACCAAGGGCCTGTCGCTGTTCTTCGTGCCGAAGTTCCTGTTCGACTTCGACAAGCAGGAGCTGGGCGAACGCAACGGCGTCTTCGTCACCAACGTCGAGCACAAGATGGGGCTGAACGCCTCGGCCACCTGTGAGCTCACCTTCGGCCAGCACGGGGTGCCGGCCAAGGGCTGGCTGGTCGGCGAGGTGCACAACGGCATCGCGCAGATGTTCGAGGTCATCGAGCAGGCCCGGATGATGGTCGGCACCAAAGCGATCGCCACGCTGTCCACCGGCTACCTGAACGCGCTGGCCTACGCCAAGGAGCGCATCCAGGGCGCCGACCTGACCCAGATGACCGACAAGACCGCGCCGCGGGTGAGCATCATGCACCACCCGGACGTGCGGCGGTCGTTGATGACCCAGAAGGCCTACGCCGAGGGTCTGCGCGCGCTGTACATCTACACCGCCACCTACCAGGACGCGTCGGTGGCCAAGCTGGTGCACGGCGTCGACCAGGAACTGGCCGTGAAGGTCAACGACCTGATGCTGCCGATCGTCAAGGGCTGCGGCTCCGAGCAGGCCTACGCCAAGCTCACCGAGAGCCTGCAGACCCTGGGCGGGTCCGGCTTCCTGAAGGACTACCCGATCGAGCAGTACATCCGGGACGCCAAGATCGACTCGCTCTACGAGGGCACCACGGCGATCCAGGCGCAGGACTTCTTCTTCCGCAAGATCATCCGGGACAAGGGTGCGGCGCTGGGCCACGTCGCCGGCGAGATCGAGACCTTCATCAAGAACGACACCGGCAACGGCCGGCTCAAGGCCGAGCGGGAGCTGCTGGCCACCGCGCTGGCCGACGTGCAGGCGATGGCGGCCTCGCTGACCGGCTACCTGATGGCCGCCCAGGAGGAGATCTCCAGCATCTACAAGGTGGGCCTGGGCTCGGTGCGCTTCCTGATGAGCGTCGGTGACCTGGTGATCGGGTACCTGCTGGCGCGGCAGGCCGCGGTCGCGATCGAGAAGCTGGACGCCGGGGTCGATGACGCCGACCGGGCGTTCTACCAGGGCAAGGTCGCGGTGGCGTCGTTCTTCGCCAAGACCTTCCTGCCGGTGCTGACCGGTGTCCGGCAGACCGTCGAGAACCTGGACAACGACATCATGGAGCTCGACGAGGCGGCCTTCTAAGCCGGCAGGCCCGCAACACAGCCCCTGGCGCACGCGCTGCCGGGGGCTGTTGCGTACTCAAGCCTCCAGGATGGCGGCGACGCCCTGGCCGCCCGCGGCGCAGATCGAGATCAGCGCCCGGATCGGCTTGTTCTTCGCGGCACCCTTCCGGGCCGCCTTGGCCTCCGCCAGCTGCTTGGCGGTCTGGGCCAGAATCCGCCCACCGGTGGCGGCGAACGGGTGGCCGGCGGCCAGTGACGACCCGTTGACGTTGAGCTTGGCGCGGTCGATCGATCCCAGCGCCTTGTCCAGCCCGAGTCGCTGCTTGCAGTACTCGGCGGACTCCCATGCGGCCAGGTGGCAGAGGACCGTCGAGGCGAACGCCTCGTGGATCTCGTAGAACTCGAAGTCCTGCAGGCTCAGCCCGTTTCGGGCCAGCATCCGGGGCACCGCGTACGTCGGCGCCATCAACAGCCCGTCCGGGCCGGTGACGTAGTCGACCGCGGCGGTCTCGGCGTCGACGAAGTAGGCCAGCGGGGCCAGCTTGTGCTGTTTGGCCCAGTCCTCGCTGGCCAGCAGGGCGACCGACGCGCCGTCGGTGAGCGGGGTGGAGTTGCCGGCGGTCATCGTCGCGTCGCCGGACTTCGCCCCGAAGACCGGCCGCAGCGTGGCGAGCTTCTCCACCGTGGAGTCCGGCCGCAGGTTTTCGTCGCGGTAGAGCCCGAGGAACGGCGTGATCAGGTCGTCGAATAATCCGCGGTCGTAGCCGGCGGCCATGTGGCGATGGCTGGCCGCGGCCAGCTCGTCCTGGTCGACCCGCTTGATGCCGAACTGCTTGGTGGTGATCGCCTGGTGGTCACCCATCGACAGGCCGGTCCGCGCCTCCTTGTTGGCCGGGATCTCCACGCCCAGGGCGGCGGGCAGCTTGCCGGCCAGCTTCAGCCGCTGCAGGTTGGTCTTGGCCCGGCGCAGCGCCAGCAGGGTACGGCGCAGCTCGTTGCCGATCTCCAGTGGTGCGTCCGAGGTGGTGTCCACCCCGCCGGCAGCGGCCACCTCGTACCGCCCGGCGGCAATGCCGTCGGCGGCGCAG
>NZ_JBYCLB010000595.1:0-2195 GCF_057473705.1 Mycobacterium sp. TH-M15
GTCGCAGGCCAGCACCGCCGCGCTGATCCCGTCCTTGTCGCGCACGGCATCCGGGTCGACGCAGTATCCGATCGCCTCCTCGTAGGCGTAGACCAGCCGGCGGCCCGGCAGCCCGGCGTCGGCGCGGGCCAGCCACTTGAACCCGGTCGGCGTCTCGACGTGCCGCGCGCCGTACCGCAAGGCGATCGCGGCCAGCATCCGTGACGACACCACCGTGCTGGCCACCACGCTGCCGGCCGCCTGCCCGGCCGGCAACCGGGACAGCAGGTAATCGCCGAGCAGCCAGCCGGTCTCGTCACCGGTGAGCATCCGCCAGCCGCCCGGCCCGGGAATCCCGACCGCGCACCGGTCGGCGTCGGGGTCCAGTGCGATCGCCATGTCGGCGCCGACGTCGGCGGCCAGCGCCAGCAGCAGGTCGGTGGCGCCGGGCTCCTCCGGGTTCGGGAACGCGACGGTGGGGAAGGCCGGGTCCGGCGCGAACTGGCCGGCGACCGTGTGCACGTCGCCGAAGCCCGCACGGCGCAACGCCGCCACCGCCACCGCGCCACCCACCCCGTGCATCGGGGTCAGCGCCGCCCGCGCCGAGCCGGAGCCGCGGCGCACCGCCGCGGCCCGCGCAACGTAGCGCTCGACCAGTTCGGACCTCGCGGGCGTGACGACGCGCCGGCCGATCCGGTCGGCCGGCGGAGCACCGGCCATCGCCGTCTCGATCTCGGCGTCGACCGGCGAGACGATCTGAATCCCACCGTCCCAGTACACCTTGTAGCCGTTGTCGGCGGCCGGGTTGTGCGACGCGGTGATCTGGACCCCGGCCGCTGCCCCCAGCGCACGCACCGCGAACGCCACCACCGGCGTCGGCGCCGGCTCCGGCAGCAGCAGCACCGAAAAGTCCGCGGCGGCAAACACCTCGGCGGCCGCAACAGCGAACCGGTCCGAGCCGTGCCGCGCGTCGCGGCCCACCACCACCGTCGCACCGGCCCGGCCGTGCGCGCAAAGCACCTGGGCCACCGCCCAACTCGCCCGCAGCACCGTCGCCAGGTTCATCGCATCCGGCCCGCCGCGCACCGGTCCACGCAGCCCGGCGGTGCCGAACCGCAGCGGCCGGGCGAACCGGGCGGCCAGCTCGTCGACGTCACACGCGCGCAGTTCGGCGGCGGTCACCGGGTCGGGGTCGTGGGCGATCCACTCGTCCGGCGTCACAGCCGGGCCACGACCGCGGCCAGCAGCGCACCCATCCGGGCGGCCGAGTCGCGGCCGGTCGCCAGCACCTCGTCGTGGTTGAGCGGGGCACCGGTGATCCCGGCCGCCAGGTTCGTCACCAGCGAGATCCCCAGCACCTGCGCGCCGGCCGCCCGGGCGGCGATCGTCTCGTGCGCGGTCGACATGCCGACCAGGTCGGCGCCGAGGGTGCGCAGCATCGCGATCTCGGCCGGTGTCTCGTACTGCGGGCCCGGCAGCATCGCGTATACGCCCTCGGCCAGAGTGGGCTCCACCTCGCGCGCCAGCGCCCGCAGCCGCGGGTGGTAGGCGTCGACCAGGTCGACGAACTCCGCGCCGACCAGCGGTGATCGCCCGGTCAGGTTCAGCTGGTCGCTGATCAGCACCGGCTGGCCGACGGTGAGATCGGCGCGCAGTCCGCCGGCGGCGTTGGTCAGCACGACGGTGTGCGCGCCGGCCGCGACGGCGCTGCGCACCGGGTGCACCACCTGCGCCGGAGAGTGCCCCTCGTAGCCGTGCACCCGACCGAGCAGCACCAGCACCGGACGGGCGCCGACCCGCACCGAGACCACCTCGCCGGTGTGCCCGCCGGCGGTCGGGGCGAGAAACCCGGGAATCTCGGCCATCGGCACCGTCGCCGTCGGTGGGCCGAGCGCGGCGACCGCCGGCCCCCAGCCGGACCCGAGCACGATCGCCACGTCGTGTTCGCCGACCCCGGTGCGCTCGGCGATGACCGCCGCGGCCCGCTGCGGCGCCGCGGCCGGATCGTTGCCGCCGGTCACATCGGCCGACGTTATCAGGGCTGACGTGCCACGATCACCGGCACCGGCGCGCCCTGCACCACCGCGGTGCTCACCGACCCGAGCAGCATGCCGGCGAAGCCGCCCCGGCCGCGGCTGCCGACCACCACCAGCTGCGCGGACTCGGCCTCCTCGAGCAGATAGCGCGCCGGATGGTTCCAGACCAGCCGGCGGCGG
>NZ_JBYCLB010000596.1:0-1702 GCF_057473705.1 Mycobacterium sp. TH-M15
GCAGCGCGTCGAAGTCCGCCGCCCAGGCCGGCGTGTCCGACCCGACCCGCAGCCAGTGCCGCACCGGCGTGCCGTCCGCGCCGTCACCGAGCGCGCGCAGCTCGGCCACCACAGCGTCGTATTCGGCGTCGTAGACCAGCGCGCTGGCCCCCGAGTCGCGCAGCATGAACGCCAGTTCGGCGGCGACCAGCCGCCAGTTCAGCGGGACCAGCACCAGCCCGGCCCGCGCGGCGCCGTAGCAGATCTCGACGAACTGGTGGGCGGTGGGCAGCAGCGTGGCCACCCGATCGCCTCTACCGAGCCCCGACCCGGTCAGCGCATGCGCGGCCCGGTTGGCCCGCCGGTCGAGTTCGGCGAAGCTGAGCCGAAGTTCGGCGGACCCGGCGTGCGGCAGGGTGACCAGCGCCTCGAGGTCGGGATTCAGCAGCGCCCGCTTGCTCAGGTGCAGTCCGATGTTCATCGCCACCCTTTCCGTTCCGGAGACCTCAGCTGGTGAGCATGCCGCCCTCGACGGGCAGCGTGATGCCGGTGACGTAGCTGCCGGCGTCGCTGGCCAGGAAGAGCAGCGCGGCGCTGAGTTCTTCGGCCCGGCCGATCCGGCCCAGCAGGGTGCGCGGAATGACCGTGGACTCGAGGTAGCCGGGAACCAGCGTGGCCGACATCTCCGACTCGAAGTAGCCCGGCGCCAGCGCGTTGACCCGGATGCCCTTGCGCGGGGTCCACTGCTGGGCCAGGTCCCGGGTCAGGCCGATCAGGCCGGCCTTCGACGACGCGTAGGCGGCCTGCGGCAGCCCGGCGGTGGTCAGGCCGAGCACGCTGCTGATGTTGACGATCGAGCTGCCCGGGGCCATCACCGCGGCGCAGGCCTGCGCCATCCAGTAGCAGCCGTTGAGGTTGAGCTCGATCACCGAGCGGAACTGATCGGGGGTCTCCCGGGTGGCCGGCACCGCGGTGCCGACGCCGGCGTTGTTCACCAGGATGTCCACCCGACCGAACGCGTCGACCGCCGCGTCCACCAGCGCCCGGCAGTCGTCCGGCTCGGTGACGTCGGTGCGCACCGCCACCGCCTTGCGGCCGGTCGCCGCCACCAGGGCGCGGGTGTCGGCCAGCCGGTCGGCGCGGCGCGCGCCCAGCACCACGTCGGCGCCGGCCTCGGCCAGGGTGGTGGCGAACCCCACCCCCAGGCCGCTGGACGCGCCGGTGACTATCGCCACCCGGCCGTCGATCCGGAAGCGATCCAGAATGGTCATTGGAGCGGTTGTCTTCCCGGGCCGGCGTCGTGTGGGTTCGTCGCGAAGCGTAGCCGACGGCATGCCGTCCCGGTCCGGAACGAGAGCCGGTCCCGGTCAAAAACATTCGGTGTGTCGAACTTTTCTCAGTGGCTAACCGAACTACGCTGGCGGCGAGGCGATGACGAGGAGGCCGACGATGACTGCCCGACTGGTGGACCGGGTCCACGCGATCAACTGGAATCGGGTGATCGACCCGAAAGACGCCGAGGTCTGGAACCGCTTGACGACCAACTTCTGGCTGCCCGAGAAGGTGCCGCTCGCCAACGACGTGGCCTCGTGGGCGCGGCTGACCGACGCCGAGCGGACGGCCACCACCAGGGTGTTCACCGGACTCACGCTGCTCGATACGGTGCAGGCGATGGTCGGATCGGTGGCCCTGATGGAAGACGCTGTGACACCGCACGAGGTCG
>NZ_JBYCLB010000597.1:0-2459 GCF_057473705.1 Mycobacterium sp. TH-M15
GCCGCGGCCAGAGTCAGCTGATCTTCGGCGACCTTAAGACCGTAAAGACCTCGTTGTGCGTCGACAACTTCCTCAACCAGCGGCAGAACTGGGAGACCGGCGACCCCAAGCAGCAGGTGCGCTGTGTCTACGTGGCGATCGGCCAGAAGGGCACCACCATCGCCAGCGTGCGCCGCGCGCTGGAGGAGGGCGGCGCGATGGACTACACCACCATCGTCGCGGCGCCGGCCTCCGACTCGGCCGGGTTCAAATGGCTTGCGCCGTACACCGGTTCGGCGATCGCCCAGCACTGGATGTACCAGGGCAAGCACGTGCTGATCGTCTTCGACGACCTGACCAAGCAGGCCGAGGCCTACCGGGCGATCTCGCTGCTGCTGCGCCGGCCGCCGGGCCGCGAGGCATACCCCGGTGACGTGTTCTATCTGCACTCGCGGCTGCTGGAGCGGTGCGCCAAGCTCTCCGACGAGCTGGGCGGCGGCTCGCTGACCGGGCTGCCGGTGATCGAGACCAAGGCCAACGACATCTCGGCCTATATCCCGACCAACGTCATCTCGATCACCGACGGCCAGTGCTTCCTGGAGACCGACCTGTTCAACCAGGGTGTGCGCCCGGCCATCAACGTCGGGGTGTCGGTGTCCCGGGTCGGTGGCGCCGCGCAGATCAAGGCGATGAAAGAGGTGGCCGGCAGCCTCCGGCTGGACCTGTCCCAGTACCGCGAGCTGGAGGCCTTCGCGGCCTTCGCCTCGGACCTGGACGCCACCTCGAAGGCGCAGCTGGAGCGCGGCGCCCGGCTGGTGGAGCTGCTCAAGCAGCCGCAGTACCAGCCGATGCCGGTGGAGGCGCAGGTGGTCTCGATCTTCCTGGGCACCGAGGGCCATCTGGACTCGGTGCCGGTCGAAGACGTCGGCCGCTTCGAGGCCGAGTTCCTCGACCATGTCCGGGCGACCGAGGGTGAGCTGCTCACAACCATCCGGGAGTCGCAGAAGCTGAGCGAGGAGGACAGCGAGAAGCTGGTCGGCATCATCAACCATTTCAAGAAGGGCTTCGCCGCGACCGGCGGCGGCTCGGTGGTGCCCGACGAGCACGTCGAGGCGCTCGAGGAAGAGAAATTGGGCAAGGAAGCGGTGCAGGTCCACAAGCCGGCGCCGGTGAAGAAGAAGTAGTCGATACCCGATGCCAGCCACACTTCGCGAACTGCGCGGCCGGATCCGCTCCGCCGGGTCGATCAAGAAGATCACCAAGGCCCAGGAGCTGATCGCCACCTCGCGCATCGGCCGGGCCCAGACGCGGCTCGACACCGCCCGCCCGTACGCCGCCGAGATCACCCGGATGCTGACCACCCTGGCTGCCGAAGCGGCGCTGGACCATCCACTGCTGGTCGAGCGTGCCGAGCCCAGACGGGCCGGGGTGCTGGTGGTGTCGTCGGATCGCGGCCTGTGCGGCGCGTACAACGCCAACATCTTCCGCCGCGCCGAAGAGCTGTTCTCACTGCTGCGTGACGAGGGCAAGACGCCGGTGCTGTATGTCGTCGGCCGTAAAGCGCTGAGCTATTACACGTTCCGGAACTGGCAGATCGCCGGTTCGTGGACCGGGTGCTCCGAACAGCCGACCTACGACAACGCCGCGACCGTCGCCGCCACGCTGGTGCAGACGTTCCTCGCGGGCGTCGACGACGCCGGGGAGCATCCCGGGGCCGACGGTGTGCTCGGGGTGGATGAGTTGCACATCGTGGCAACCGAGTTCAAGTCGATGCTGTCGCAGTCGGCTGAGGCCCGCCGGATCGCCCCGATGGTGGTGGAGTACGTCGAAGAGGAAACCGGGCCGCGCACGCTCTACTCGTTCGAGCCGGACGCCACCACGCTGTTCGATTCGCTGCTGCCGCGGTACCTGACCACCCGGATCTACGCGGCGCTGCTGGAGTCGGCGGCGTCAGAGCTGGCGTCGCGGCAGCGGGCGATGAAGTCGGCCACCGACAACGCCGACGACCTGATCAAGGCCCTCACGCTGGAGGCGAACCGCGAGCGGCAGGCCCAGATCACCCAGGAAATCAGCGAAATCGTCGGCGGCGCAAACGCGCTGGCCGACGCCAGGTAAGACCGGTTAAGGAAGCGAAGAGATTATGGCTGCTACTGCCGCAAAGAGTGCAACGTCCCGGAAATCCGCCGGCAGCGACACCAACGGCCGGGTGGTGCGCATCACCGGGCCCGTGGTCGACGTCGAGTTCCCCCGCGGCTCGGTGCCCGACCTGTTCAACGCGCTGCACGCCGAGGTCACCTTCGAGGCGCTGGCGAAGACGCTGACCCTGGAGGTCGCGCATCACCTCGGCGACAATCTGGTCCGCTGCATCTCGATGCAGCCGACCGACGGCCTGGTGCGCGGCGTCGAGGTGACCGACACCGGCTCGGCGATCTCGGTGCCGGTGGGCGACGGCGTCAAGGGCCACGTCTTCGACGCGCTGG
>NZ_JBYCLB010000598.1:0-2924 GCF_057473705.1 Mycobacterium sp. TH-M15
TCGACGTGTTCCACGACGACCGGGCCGGGATGGGCGGGCAGTGCACGGTTCTGCTGGTCGGGCTGCTGGCGATGGGGGCGGTGAGCGCACCGCATCGGCGGGCCGGTTCCTAGCCGCCGGCGGTTGTGCACAGCGCTACGACCACCCCGGTCTGCTCACGCACCTGGGAGCCGTCGACCGTGATCGAGCAGCTCACCTGCTGGCCGAGGCTGACCACCGTCACGCTGGCCACCGTCGACGCCGGCGGGGAGAGGGTGACCTCCTTGCTCCACGGCAGCGGCACGTCGAACTCGGTGCGCAGCACGCCGCCGGTGTCGAGGTAGGCGATGCTGACCGCCCGGCCTTCGCCGGTGACGCTGTAGCCGATCTCCTGCGCCACGCCTCCCGGCGCCGTCGACGTGGTAGGCGGGGATGGCGGTGCCGGCACGGTGATGCTCGGCGCCGGCGCTCGTGGCCGGGTCGGAATCGGGCTGGCCGGAACCTTCGGTGGCGCGAGGGTCATGTCCGGATTGGCCGGCGGAGACGACGTCGCCGATTTGTCGGCCGGTCCGTTGACGACCATCAGCGCGATGACCAGTGCCACGAGCAGCAGCACCGCAGCGGCGGTGAGCAGAAACGCCCAACCGGGCGGCCGCCGAGGCCCGGGCATCGGGCCACCGCCGCCCGGGGGCGGGCCGGGCGGCGGCATGACCGGACGGTTCGCGGCCCAGTACGGCGGTGGCCCGGCCGGCGGCGGTGGGCCGGCAGGCCGCGGGGGCGGCGGCGCGGCCGGGGCCGGATACCCGCCGTACCCCGGCAGCTGGCCCGCATAGGCCGGATCGGCGTACTGCGGCGGTGCTGATTCGGCGTCCCACCGGGGGTCGGATCCAGCCGGTCGTCGTGGATGGCTCATCGCCGCCTCATGGGTTGCAGGGTACCTGCGGGTCGGCGTCCCCCGCGGTGCGCAGAGCGGCAACCGTCATCGCGCGCAGCACCGCGCGGGAGCGGGGGGCGGTGCCGATCGGCTTGATGCTGTGCGGTGTGGAGTTCAACAGCCCGAACGCGGCGTGTGCCATCAACCGTGCGGCGGATTCCGCGAGCCCGGGGTGCAGCTGCCGCAGCGTGCTCACCCAGATCTCCACGTACTGCCGCTGCGAACGGCGGACCTGGCGTTCGGCGGCGGGCGGGAGGTAAGCCAGGTCGCGGTCCTGGATGCGGATCAGGTCGGGCTCGCCGAGGACGAAGTCGAGGTGGAAGTCGATCAGTTCGTCGAGCACCTCGGCTGGGCCGTGTCCCCGGGAATCGGCCGCACGCGCCCCGGTCAGCAGCCGGGTGCTGATCCCGACCAGCAGCTCGACCAGCAGCGCCTCCTTGTTGGGGAAGTGCCGATAGATGGCCGGACCGCTGACGCCGGCCGCGGCACCGATGTCCTCCAGTCGGACGGTCAGGAAGCCGCGCTCGGCGAAGAGCCGCTCGGCGGCGGCGAGCAGCTGACCGCGTCGATCCGATTTCAGCCGGCTACGACGATTGGCCGGCTCGTCCCGGCCTGCCGGCACCGACCCCGCCATCGCGACCTCGCAGATCGTAGACAGTTGAGTTAATCGTCACTAACATAGCACCTGTCGGCCGGTTGGCTCGGCAGTCGGGAACGTGGTGGCAGCTGGGAAGTCCGTGGGACGCGTCGAACTCTCCTACGCGCGGGGCGATGTCGAGCCCGCCCTGCTGCGGACCACCATTGCCCAGACGCTCGCCGGCACCGCGGCGAGATGTCCGAATCGGGATGCGCTGGTGGATATCCCGGCGCGGCGGCGGTGGACGTATGCCCAGCTGCTCGATGATGTCCGCCGGCTGGCCACCGGCTTGAGCCGTGCCGGCGTCGGGCCGGGTGACCGGGTGGGAATCTGGGCGCCGAACTGCTGGGAATGGGTGCTGGTGCAGTTCGCCACCGCCGAGATCGGTGCGTTGCTGGTCAACATCAACCCGGCCTACCGCGCCGACGAGCTGCGGTACGCGATAGAGCAGTCCGGGCTGGCGATGGTGATCTCGGCGCCCGGCTTCAAGGAGTCCGACTACACCGCGCTGCTGGGCGAGGTGGCGCCGCGCTGCGGCGGCCTGCGCGAGGTGGTGTTCACCGGCAGCACCCGATGGGACGAACTAGCCGGGACCGAAGCCGACCCGGTGATGCTGGCCGACATCGCCGAGACGCTGGACGCGCATGATCCGATCAACATCCAATACACGTCCGGCACAACCGGATACCCGAAGGGTGCGACGCTCAGTCACCGCGGAATCCTCAACAACGGTTATCTGGTCGGCGAACTGCTCGGCTACACCGAGGCCGACCGGATCTGCCTCCCGGTGCCCTTCTACCACTGCTTCGGGATGGTGCTCGGCAACCTGGCGGCCATCAGCCACGGCGCGGCCATGGTGATCCCGTCGCCCGGCTTCGACCCCGCCGCGACGCTGCGGGCGGTGCAGGACGAACGGTGCACCAGCCTGTACGGGGTGCCCACCATGTTCATCGCCGAACTCGGCCTGCCCGACTTCGCCGACTACGACCTGGGCAGCCTGCGCACCGGCATCATGTCCGGCGCGCCGTGCCCGGCGGAGGTGATGCGCGCCGTCATCGACGACATGCACATGCCCGAGGTCTCCATCGTCTACGGGATGACCGAGACCTCGCCGGTCTCCACCCAGACCCGCCGCGACGACTCGCTGGAGCGCCGGGTCGGCACGGTCGGCCGGGTCTGTCCGCACCTGGAGATCAAGGTGATCGATCCGGAGACCGGCCGGACCGTTCCGCGCGGCACCGGCGGCGAGTTCTGCACCAGGGGCTACTCGCTGATGACCGGTTAGGACTCGCGCAGTAATTAGTTAGGTTTTCTGGTTTGGTGTGTCCACACTTGTGGTATGACGCTGCCAGCTGTGGACTCCGATTCGACCGC
>NZ_JBYCLB010000599.1:0-3884 GCF_057473705.1 Mycobacterium sp. TH-M15
TATTCGCCGTCTCGAACCGCTTTGCTGCGCAGCCCGGAGGGATTGGAGCCGGACCCCTGTTCGGTCAGCGCGAACGATGCGACCACGGCTCCGGACGCCATCGCCGGCAGCAAGCGCGTCTTCTGTTCGGCGGTACCTAAGCCGGCGAGCACCTGTCCGGCGATCCCGTTGTTGGTGCCGAACATCGACCGCACCGCCAGCGAGGTGTAGCCCAGCTCCATGGCCAGCTCGACGTCTTGCACCAGGTCCAGGCCGAGCCCGCCCCACCGGCTGGGGATGGCGTAGCCGAACAACCCCAGCTGCCGGGCCTGCTCGCGCAGGTCGTCCGGGACCCGGTCGTGATCGGCGATCTCCTGCTCCCGGGGCAGCGCCGCGGTCCGAACGAATCGGCGGGTCTCGGCCAGGATCGCCGCGAACGCATCGTCATCGACGGACGTCGTCATCACCGAACTCCTCACCGACGATCGGTCCGGATCATATATGAAATATGATGTGTGACGTCGGGCGAGCGGGGAAGGAGGGCGCACCGGTGGCGCTACTGGACGGCAAGACCGCGGTGATCACCGGCGGCGCGCAGGGGCTGGGGCTGGCGATCGCCCGGCGATTCGTCGCCGAGGGCGCGAACGTGGTGCTGGCGGATCTGAATCCGGACGCCACCGAGGCCGCCGCGGCCGAGCTGGGCGGTGCCGTCGCGCTGGCGGTGCGCGCCGACGTGACCGACTCCGCCGACGTCGACGCGGTGCTGGCGGCGGCGCTGCGGCGGTTCGGTCGGCTGGACGTGATGGTCAACAACGCCGGGATCACCCGGGACGCCACCATGCGCACGATGACCGAGGAGCAGTTCGACGAGGTGATCGCGGTGCATCTGAAGGGCGCCTGGAACGGCACCCGCAAAGCGGCGGCGATCATGCGGGAGAACAAAAGCGGTGCGATCGTCAACATGTCGTCGCTGTCGGGCAAGGTCGGCCTGATCGGCCAGACCAACTACTCGGCCGCCAAGGCCGGCATCGTCGGGATGACCAAGGCGGCGGCCAAGGAACTCGCGCACCTGGGCGTGCGGGTCAACGCGATCGCCCCCGGCCTGATCCGCTCGGCGATGACCGAGGCGATGCCGCAACGCATCTGGGACGCCAAACTCGCCGAGGTGCCGATGGGCCGCGCCGGCGAGCCGGCCGAAGTCGCCGGTGTCGCACTGTTTTTGGCGTCGGACCTGTCCTCGTACATGACCGGCACGGTCCTCGAGGTGACCGGCGGCAGGTTCATGTGAGCGAAACGATGCGCGAGGCGGTGATCTGCGAGCCGGTCCGCACGCCGATCGGGCGATACGGCGGGGCGCTGACACCGCTGGGCCCGGTCGACCTGGCGGTCGCGGTGCTGCGCGGGCTGCTGGCCCGCACCGCCATCCCGGCCGACGCCGTCGACGACGTCATCCTCGGGCACTGCTACCCGAGCGCCGAAGCCCCGGCGATCGGGCGGGTGGTCGCGCTGGAGGCCGGTCTGCCGGTGACCGTGCCCGGGATGCAGGTCGACCGCCGATGCGGCTCCGGGCTGCAGGCGGTGATCCAGGCGGGCCTGCAGGTCGGCTCCGGTGCCCACGACCTGGTGGTCGCCGGCGGGGTGGAGAGCATGAGCAATGTGGTGTTCTACTCCACCGACATGCGCTGGGGCGGTGCCCGGGGCGGAATCCGGGTGCATGACGGCCTGGTCCGCGGCCGCACCACCGCCGGCGGGCGCGGCCATCCGGTGCCCGGCGGGATGCTGGAGACCGCGGAGAATCTGCGCCGGCGGTACCGGATCTCCCGCACCGAGCAGGACGAGCTCGCGGTCACCTCCCACCAGCGGGCGGTCCGGGCGCAGCGAGACGGCATCTTCGCCGACGAGATCATCCCGGTGTCGGTGCCCACCCCGGGCGGACAGCGGGTCGTCGACACCGACGAGCATCCGCGCGCCGACGCATCCCTGGAGTCGCTGGGCCGGCTCAAACCGGTGCTCGCGCAGAACGATCCGCAGGCCACCGTGACCGCCGGAAATGCCAGCGGGCAGAACGACGCGGCCGCGCTGTGCGTGGTGACCACGCCGGAGCGGGCCGCGGCGCTGGGGCTGACGCCGCTGGTGCGGCTGGTGTCCTGGGCGGTCGCCGGGGTGGCGCCGAACGTGATGGGGATCGGTCCGGTGCCGGCCACCGAGGCCGCGCTGGCCCGGGCCGGTCTGCGGCTGGCCGACATCGACCTGATCGAACTCAACGAGGCGTTCGCCGCGCAGGCCCTGGCGGTGATGGGCGAGTGGCGGTTCGGCGACGCCGACCGGGAGCGGACCAACGTGCACGGGTCCGGGATCTCGCTCGGGCACCCGGTCGGTGCGACCGGAACCCGGATGCTGGCGACCCTGGCCCGCGAACTGACCCGCCGCCAGGCCCGCCACGGCCTGGCGACCATGTGCATCGGCGGCGGGCAAGGACTGGCCGCGGTATTCGAACGAATCGGCGAAAGCGGGGCCGCATGACCAGACTCGCCCAGACGCTGGGCCTCACCGAGGCGCAGACGGAGATCATCGCGACGGTACGTCGATTCGTCGAGAAGGAGGTGATCCCGGCCGCCGCCGAGCTGGACCGCACCGACACCTACCCGCAGCAGATCGTCGACCAGATGCGGCAGCTGGGCCTGTTCGGTCTGATGATCCCGGAATCCTACGGCGGCCTGGGGGAGTCGCTGTTGACCTACGCGCTCTGCGTCGAGGAGCTGGCCCGCGGCTGGATGAGCATCTCCGGGGTGATCAACACCCACTTCATCGTCGCCTACATGATTTGCCGGCACGGCACCGACGAGCAACGCCGGCGGTTCCTGCCGCGGATGGCGACCGGCGAGGTGCGCGGCGCGTTCTCGATGTCGGAGCCCGGGCTGGGCTCGGACGTCGCGGCGATCCGCACCCGGGCCGACCGGACACCCGAGGGCGGATACCGCATCGACGGCCAGAAGATGTGGCTGACCAACGGCGCCAGCTCGACGCTGGTAGCGGTGCTGGTGCACACCGACGAAGGGGCGGAGACGCTGCACCGCAACCTGACCGCCTTCCTGGTGGAGAAGCCGACCGGATTCGGGGAGGTGCTGCCCGGGCTGACCATCTCGAACAAGATCGACAAGCTCGGCTACAAGGGCATCGACACCACCGAGCTGGTCTTCGACGGGTATCCGGCCGGTGCCGGCGACGTCCTGGGCGGCGCGGCGGGAAGCGGCTTTTACCAGATGATGGACGGCATCGAGGTGGGCCGGGTCAACGTCGCCGCCCGGGCCTGCGGGGTCGGCATCCGGGCGTTCGAGCTGGCGGTGCGCTACGCCCAGCAGCGCAGCACGTTCGGCAAACCGATCGCCGAGCACCAGGCGGTGGCGTTCCAGCTGGCCGAGATGGCCACCAAGGTGGAGGCCGCGCACCTGATGATGGTGAATGCGGCGCGGCTGAAGGACTCCGGCGAGCGCAACGACCTGGCCGCCGGGATGGCGAAGTACCTGGCCAGCGAGTACTGCAACGAGGTCACCCAGCGCAGTTTCCGGATCCACGGCGGCTACGGGTACTCCACGGAGTACGAGATCGAACGGCTGATGCGCGACGCGCCGTTCCTGCTGATCGGTGAGGGCACCAGCGAGATCCAGAAGCAGATCATCAGCAGGCGGCTGCTCGCCGACTACCGGATCTGAGCCGATGCCGGTTCCCGAGTTCGCCGTCCGGCCCCAGCTCTCCGAAGACGTCGCGCGCCTGGTCCGCGGGCGGATCTTCGACGGCAGCTACGCCGCGGGGGAGTATGTCCGGCTGGACCAGTTGGCGACGGATCTGGGTCTCAGCGTCACCCCGGTGCGTGAGGCGCTGTTGGAACTGCGAGCCGAAGGGAT
>NZ_JBYCLB010000600.1:0-2794 GCF_057473705.1 Mycobacterium sp. TH-M15
GGCTGATCGGATCCGGCCACCACTCCGGTTGGGCGGGCCCGGTTATGCGGCTGCGGAGTGGTTGGTCGTTCGGGCCGTGATCGGCGCGCGTTGCGCCGGGCGGAGCCCGACGGGCTCCTTCGCAGCCTCGACGACCGTCAGCACGGGCCGCCGCTGCGCGCTCACCTTCAGCTGGGTCGGCAGGACCGGCTGGATCATCAACCGGATGAAGCCGAGGTCTTCGGAGTAGTCCAGGCCGATCCGCCAGGCCGCGGTGCGCGGCCGGGTGTTGTAGGTGCCGAACATCTGGTCCCACCAGCTGAAGATGAAGCCGTAGTTGGTGTCGGTGTCCTCGATCTGGTCGCGGTGGTGGGCGACGTGCAGTCCCGGGGTGATGATGACCCGCCGTAACCACTTCTCGACCTCCGCCGGGATGGCGACGTTGGTGTGGTGGAACAGGTCCAGCGCGAACGCCACCGTTCCGTACAGCACGAGGTAGCCGACCGGCAGGTGGGCTCCCGCCGCCACGGTCACGATCACCATCTGGTGGATGGCGGACTCGACGGTGTGCACCCGGGTGCCGGTGGTGACGTCGAAGTCCTCGTCGAGGTGGTGGATCTGGTGGAAACGCCAGAAGAACATGCTGCGGTGCAGCGCCCGGTGCAGCCAGTAGGCGACGAAGTCGAGCAGCATGATCGCCAGCGGCGCACCGAGCAGGACCGGCAGCGCGGTCAGGCCGGGATTGAGGCTCCACGGCGCCACCCAGGCCGCGCAGAGCAGGCCCGCCGGCGGAATCACCACGTGGTTCACCACGGTGAACCCGAGGTTGCGGGCCCGGCGACGCTGATCTGCGCGGCGCGGCCAGGCGCCGGCGAAGACTTCGGTGACCCCGAGTAGGGCCAGCCAGCCCATCTCGAGTGCGATCGTCCATGTCGTGCCCATGGCCCGCCCTTCCTGTAGCGCAAGTCGTAGTGCTACGACTCTAACCACGGTGTTAACCAAAATGCAACAGGTTGATTTCGAAGCGGTCTCGGCCTCGTGGATATACAGATCTACCAGGAGATATGCCGGAATTTCCGGTCGCCCGGAGCGGATATGTGCTCCATATCAACCCGTTACAGCCGTAGCCGCTGCGACGAGAAACGTTGCAACTGGTACAGCTGTTGCAGTCGGTGAACGACGGGCTTGATCCCCGGGCTCGCCGTCGGCCGGGAGCGGCGCCCCGCGGTGGAACCGACACCGTGCACGCTTCGGAGAGCCGGCCCGGGTCGGGTGTGCTTTCATGTGTGCACGCGGTTGCTCGGCGACCGCCGGTCCGGAGGGACGATGTCACAGCCGCACGGTTACCCGCCCCACCAACCCGATCCGCGGCACCCCGCGCCGCGGCCGTATCCGCCGCCGTCGGCTCACCCGCAACCGGCCTACCCGCAACCGGCCTACCCGCCGCCGTCGGCTCCGTCACCGCACGGATACCAGCAGGCGCCACCGGGCTGGGCGCATCAGCCGCGGTGGGTCGGCCAACAGCAGCCGGTCCAGCCGGGCGGCCACGAACCGATGTTCAGCGTTCGCCTGATCAAGCACACCGGCATCCTGGTGATGTACCACCACCAGCCGTATACGGTCACCGGTACCCTCGCCCAGTGCAAAGCGGAGATCGGTAAGGCGCAGCTGCACAACCTGCTCTTCGGGTGGTGGGGTGTCTTCTCCGGATTGGTCTTCAACTGGATCGCGTTGAGCACGAATCTGGCCGCCTACCTGAAGCTGCGCCGCGCCGCGCGGGATGCGGGCGCCGGGCAGCCGTCCGGGCGCTGGCACGCCTGAGGCGGTCGCCGCCGCACATCCCGGTTGGCGGTCTGCAAACCGCGTTACGCTGTGATATGAGCCCTAAAACCACAATCCGCATCGCCCGTGTTTACGACGAGCCCGGCGCCGAGGAGGGCGAACGGATCTGCGTGGACCGGGTCTGGCCCCGCGGATTCCACCGGGAAGACCCGCGGGTGGGCCGCTGGTTCAAAGACGCGGCCCCGTCGAAGGACCTCCGCAGTTGGTACAGCCACAAGCCGGAGCGGTTCGACGAGTTCGTCACCCGCTACGAGGACGAGCTGAACACCCCGGAAGGCAGTGCCGCGTTCGAGGAGCTGCGCAAGCTCACCCAGGGCAAGAAGGTCACCCTGGTGACCGCCACCCGGGATCTGGACGGCAGCCAGGCCGCGGTGCTGGCCATGCTGCTGAACAAGCACTGAGGCTATCGGGGCCCCAGGGTGGTCAGCAGCGCGCCGATCGGCACGCTGACCACCAGCAGCGCGACGAACAACCGGTAGCCGAGCAGCCACCACCCACGCCGGTCGCTGGCTCGGACCCCGCCGATGAACAGCAGCAGGGCGGCGATCAACAGCATCGAGCCGATGTCGAACACGACGATGTGATCGGTGACGATGCCGATCAGGATGGCCAGACTGCCGATGTTGAACAACGCGATGGTGGCCGCGACGGTCCGGCCGGTCGGCGGTGTGACGGCCAGCAGCACCTGCCCGGCGCCCAGCACGATCTGGCCGAGTCCGAGCACCAACACCAGGTAGGCGACCGCCCACACCCCGTGCCGGGTGGGCGACGGCGCCGCGATCGCCGCGGCGAGCACCCCGCCGGCCAGCACGCTGACGCACCCGGCTACCGCGAACGGGCCGAAAACGTCGCGGCGATCCCATAACCGCAGCGCCGCCGCCGTCTCGGGCTCGGCGGCTCCGGCCGGTCGGCGACGCCCGACAACCTCACTCACCATCTGGATCCCATCGTCACGCCCCGGATTCAACCCTAC
>NZ_JBYCLB010000601.1:0-2900 GCF_057473705.1 Mycobacterium sp. TH-M15
AGACCGGATGCTGCGCGTCATCGCCCGGATGGACGGCACCGCCTTCCCCAGCACCGCACGGCTCACCGGCCGGTGGCTGCGCGGCCGGATCCCCACCGTCAGCGACTGGACCCGAGGAATCCCGGTGCTGGACCGCAAGGTCAGCCAGGCGGCCCGGCGCCGTAAGGCACACCGGGCCGGGGTCCCGCTGGAGACCGCCTACTGCGCGGAGACGGTGCCCATCACCTACGAGGAGATGGGCTTGCTCACCACCGACAAGCACCACACCTGGTTCGACCCGGGCTCGTTCTGGAGCGGTGACATCCTGCCGCTGACCCCCGGCTACGAACTGGGCCGCGAGATCACCGTCGTGCCGGACTGACCCGGGCTACTCGACGGTCATCTCGGCCATCGCCGACCAGCCGGTGGCATCGACGGTCTGGCTGATGATCCGCGGGGTGGCCGAAAGCGCCTGCGGCAACTCGACCACCGCCTGCCGGAAGTGCTCACTGTTGACGTGGGCGGCACCGGCTTCGGCGTCCCGGAACGCCTCGACCAGCACGAACTCGTGCGGGTTGTCCACGCTGCGCGACCACTCGTACCAGAGGTTGCCCGGTTCGGCCCGGGTCGCTTGGGTGAACGACGCCGTCAGCGCCAGCCAGCGGTCGGTCCACACCGGTTTGGTCTCGAACTTGACCACGATGAAGATCACCGCCGGGCCTCCAGCCTGGTGCGCACCGGGGTGGGGCAGGTCAGATCGCGCACCGGATAGTGCTGCTCCCCCGCGGCGTGCAGTTGCCGGTTGCGCTCCGCGGTCACCGCGCCGGTCGCCGCGTCGTCGGCGGTGGTGGCCGTGGCGCGGAACACCACCTGGCCGTTGGCACCATCCGCGGCGATCGCGTTGCCGGTGGCGTCGATGACGCCGCCCAGGTCGGTTGAGGTCGTCATGACAGCCGACAATACCCAGATTCGGCCGGACGGTGCGTGCTAGCTTCGACGTCCGATGCCGCCGGCGAACAGCCAACCCACGCCGCAGGATGTGGTGCACTTTGCCATCTCCGAGTGGGAGTACGCCTGCCGTCGACCTCGGAGATCCACGCCTGCGGCGACCGGGCAACCACACCGATATCACCCACACCGTGCACGGCGAGGCACGTCAGGTCAGCATCGCGGTCGGCGACCAGCACGGCGGGGCGGCCTACTACGACGTCGATTCCGGCACGCCGGCGGCGGCGGTCGCAGCGCCGTTGTTGGTGGTGCCGACGATTGACGCGGCCGATCTCGGCTGACGTCAGCCCTTGAACGGCAGCAGCTTGTGCAGCCGGTCGATCTCCTTGCGGAGGTCGTGCAGGGCAGCCGTGCCCCGGGAGGTGTTCGTCAGGGCGTTGAGGCCGCCCGCGGTGTCGGTGAGCTCCGTCAGGTGGTCGTATGCGCTGCGCAGCGAGGCCACGGTGGCTTCGATCTGCTCGGCGGTCGGCTTCTGGGTGCTCGGCTGGGTCACAGCTCGGAGCCTAGTCGATTCCGCTCGGCGGTCCGCGGCGTTTACCCGGTTTCGACCACCCGGTAGGGCGCGTCCAGCCCGCCACGAAATACCGCCGGTCCCCAGGTGCGGTGACCGTGCGCACCCGGCCGCGGAACCGCTGCCCGGCGGTTGCCCCGGCCAGCGTGCGTTGTTCAAATGCGTCGCGGTAGTCAGCACGGGACGGCAACCAGCACCCGCTCCACATGCACCCACCTCGCATCAATGACTATCAAATGCTGCACTGTTTGCCGCCACGCGACAACCGCACCGGTGCTGCCTTGCCAACCGGCCATAACGTCGTTATGCTGGAGTCCAGCCGCATGGGCAGGGGGCTTGCGATGGATCGACACACGCCGGCAGTTGTACCGGAATCACTGCGCTATCGCGACGGCCACTACACGCTGGAGCGATTCCCCCGCGCCGACGCTACGTCGGCGCGCAGCATCCGCTGGGTGACTCGCCCACTGCGGGCACTGCATCGACCGTTGTTTGCGGTGTGGATGCCGTTCGGTGTCGCCGCCTTGACCACGAAGGGGCGCAAGTCCGGAAAGCCGCGGACCACCTTTGTCCGCGCCTACCGAGACGGCACCACGGCCTATTTTGTCTCCATTCGCGGCGAACATGCTTTGTGGCTGAAGAACATCCGCGCTAACCCCACCGTGACGCTGCGCTTCCGGAACAAGCGACTGACCGGAATCGTTCGCGACCCAGCCAGCGACGCCGAACGCGCCACCATCGATGACGCATTCTGCACGCGCACCCGCCCGTTCGACTACGCCGAGAATATGTTCCACCGCAAGGGGTTTCCAACACGGACCAAGATCATCGAACTGCATCGAGCCTGGCTCGAAGGCGGCACGCCGCTGATCGTGGAGTCCGGAGCGGCCGCTACCCGGTGAGCCGAAACGTCACCGGCAGACATCTCGGCGATGCGCGATATGGATCACGCGGACGACGACTCGGTCGTCGAAAATCTGGTACATGACCCGGAATTCGCCCCGCCGTGCCGAGTACCGCCCCTCCGACGCGCCGCGGAGCGGTTTGCCGACCCGATGAGGGTTCTCGGCAAGCGGACTTCGGATTAACTCCCAGCACGCAACGGCAACGACGCCGGGACGCCCGCCGGTCAGCGCCCTCCTGGCAGCGCTGGTCAACTCGACCCGGTAGGTACCGCGGGCGGCGCGCATCTCCTCTGGCTTGCAGCACATTCTTTACGTCGCCCTCGATTGTGAGCTACACCGCGCGATCTACTGACGTTTCCATGGGTCTGTTTTCATGCTGCTCGGCCCGGTAGTGAGGGGCAGAGGCCGCCTCGGGTGCGCGGTGCCATGGCGATGAGTGCTTCGGGGCTGTGATAGCGCGCCGTCGGGATCGCCGACCTGCTCACCGCCGCCGTGGC
>NZ_JBYCLB010000602.1:0-2233 GCF_057473705.1 Mycobacterium sp. TH-M15
ATCTCGGCCAGCTTGCGCAGCTCGTCCTCGAACTCCCCGGTGTTGTGGTAGTTCATCTGCAGCAGGTCCGCGGACGCCAGCCGGGCGGCGACGATCCCCCCGCCGTCGCTGAGGTTCCAGACCACGAAGTGCGACGGGGTGCGCACCGACCGCACGGTCAGCAGCCGGGTCACCGACGGCGTCAGCTGCCGGCCGGAGCAGATCACGATCACGTCGCCCTCGGCGGGGCGCTCGTCGAGCAGTTCGCTGAGGTCGTCGTCGGCGCGCAGGTTGATGACGTCGGCCACGCCGAAACGCTGCAGCTGCGTCCGGATGTGTTCGCTCAGATCGTCGGGGACGTCGTCGGAGTGCGCGCGCTGCCAGGCGTCGACGATTATTCCGTGCATGCGGGCCCGACTACGCCGACTCGTGGCGGGCGGTTGCGGCGACGGTCGGCGTGGTCAAGGTTGGGCCTTTCCGGCTCCGGCAGGGAGGTCGCACCCGAGGTCGCACGTGCCGTTCGTGCGCCGAGCATGCGGGGACGTGATCGACTCGCGTGGGCGGGCTCACTCGTCGGGGGGCGACGTAACCGTGCCAATATAGCCCAGCCCGCTATCCACGACGACTAGCGCGGCGCGCTGCGCTGGGCCGATGCGGTCGAAGTGAGCTAGATCACGATTTTCGATCGTCGACCTTGGCCATCGCCAGCACGTCCAGCCGCTTGTCGAGTTCGGCCTCGGAGAGCTTCTCACCGATCAGGCCGCGGTCGATCACCGTCTGCCGGATCGTCTTGCGCTCCTTGAGCGCCTGCTTGGCCACCGCGGCGGCTTCCTCGTAGCCGATCGCCGAGTTCAGCGGGGTGACGATCGACGGCGACGACTCGGCGAGCTGGCGCAGGTGCCCGACGTTGGCGGTGAGCCCGACGATGCACCGGTCGGCGAAGAGTCGGGACACGTTTGCCAGCAGGGTGACGGACTCCAGCAGGTTGCGGGCCATCATCGGGATGTAGACGTTCAGCTCGAAGGCGCCGCCGGCGCCGCCCCAGGCGATCGCCGCGTCGTTGCCGACCACCTGAGCGGCCACCTGGGTGACCGCCTCGGCCAGCACCGGGTTCACCTTGCCGGGCATGATCGAGCTGCCCGGCTGCAGGTCCGGCAGGGCGATCTCGCCCAGCCCGGTCAGCGGCCCCGATCCCATCCAGCGGACGTCGTTGGCGATCTTGGTCAGCGACACCGCGATGGTGCGCAGCGCCCCGGATGCCTCGACCAGTCCGTCGCGGGCGGCCTGGGCCTCGAAGTGGTTGGCCGCACAGCGCAGCTCGGTGACGCCGGTCTTGGCCACCAGGGCGGCCACGACTTTGACGTCGAAGCCGTCGGGGGCGTTGAGGCCGGTGCCCACCGCGGTCCCGCCGATCGCCAGCTCACCGAGCCGGGGCAGGCAGGCGTGCACTCTTTCTATCCCGGCCGCCATCTGCCGGGCGTAGCCGGAGAACTCCTGGCCCAGGGTGACCGGGACGGCGTCCATCAGGTGGGTGCGGCCGGATTTGACCACGGTGCGCCACTCGTCGGCCTTGCCGGCCAGCGCGTCGTGCAGCACCTGCAGGGCCGGGATCAGGTCGCGCACCGCGGCCTCGGTGGCCGCTAGGTGGGTGGCGGTCGGGAAGGTGTCGTTGGACGACTGGGACATATTCACGTCGTCGTTGGGGTGCACCGTGACCCCGTTGGCCGCCGCGATCGAGGCGATCACCTCGTTGGTGTTCATGTTCGAGCTGGTGCCCGAGCCGGTCTGGAAGACGTCGATCGGGAACTGGTCGTCGTGCTGGCCGTCGGCGATCTCGGCGGCCGCGGCGATGATCGCGCCGGCCTTCTCCTGCGAGAGCAGCCCCAGCTCGGCGTTCACCTGGGCGCAGGCGCCCTTCAGTAGGCCCAACGCCCGGATCTGGGTGCGTTCCAGGCCACGGTGTGAGATCGGGAAGTTCTCCACCGCGCGCTGAGTCTGGGCCTGCCACAACGCTTTCGCCGGCACCCGGACTTCGCCCATGGTGTCGTGCTCGATGCGGTACTCGGTTTCGGTCATCGGATTTGGTCCTCGCTTGACGGTCAGGGCTGGTCAGGGCAGGGTATCGGCGGCGCTGGAGTCGCCGGTGATGTCGACGGCGGAGTATTCGTTGAGTTGCGACAGCCGGTGGTAGGCCTCGATCATCCGGACGGTGCCGGACTTCGACCGCATCACGATCGACTGGGTGGTGCAGCCG
>NZ_JBYCLB010000603.1:0-2595 GCF_057473705.1 Mycobacterium sp. TH-M15
GCGTGGTGGGTGCTGCCGCCCTCCGGGGGGGGGGGGGGGTCCGCGGCGCCCCGCCGGCGCCGGCGCGCCCGGCGCCGGCGCTCGCCGGGGCGGTGTCCCGGCCCCCCCCCACCGGCCAGACGAAGACGGTCCCGTCGTCATCCGGGGTGCGGGTTCGGCCGGTCGGGGCGAGCACCGAGGTCGGCCCACGCCAGGGTAGCCAGCCGCGGGTGGTGTAGAGCCGGCGGCTGAGCCCGGCGGAGCTGAGCGCACCCAGCTGATAGCAGCCGCGGATCACCTGCTCGCACGCGTCCAGCACCGCGGTTGCCAGCCCCTGCCCGCGCTGGTCCGCGCGGACGGCGACCGCCTCGACGTACCCGCAACGCAGCGAGGCGCCCCGGTACAGCAGGCGCCGCTGCACCACCGCGCCGTGCGCGATCAGCGCGCCGTGCTGCCAGATCAGCGCGTGCATGCCGCCGAGCGCGTGCTGCCAGTCGATCTCGGTGAACTGGCCGGAGTACGCCTCGACGACCATCTGCCGGGCACCACGCCGGGTTTCGGCGTCGACGTCGGCGGTGTGAACGAGCCGGGCGGTGTGAACCTGGGTGGGCACACCCCAGGTCTACCAGCCAGCACGCCCGGGGTGGAACCCGCGGTCAGTGCAGGATCTTGCCGATCAGCCCGGGCAGCTGCTCGGCCACCAGCGGATAGCTGAGCGGCGAGGCGAACGCGATCGCGGCGGCCAGGTCGACGGTGGTGAAGACGCTGCGGTTGGCGACGGCGGCGATCTCGGGGTCGGCCTGCAGGGCGGTGCGCTCGTCGTCGCTCTCGGTGGTCCAGATCAGCACGTCGGCATCGTGGAGAACGGGGGTGCGCGACGCGTCCACGACATGCAGGCCCATCCGGGTCAGGAAGTCGGTGCGCCAGCCGGTGCTCACCAGCACGCTGCCCCGGCCCAGCCTGCCGGAGAGCAACAGCACCTTCTTGTCCGCGAAGCGCGGGTGGGCGCTCGCGACATCGGCGAACCCGGTGTCGACGGCGTCGACCAGCGACTGCATCCGGTCGCCCTGGTGCACCGCTTGGCCGATCGCCGCCGCTTGCTGCTTCCACGGCTCGAAGAACGCGTCGCCGTCGGATTGCGGCACGGTCGGGGCGATCGCCGACAGCTTGGCGTAGGTGTCGGCGTCCACCCCGGCGTTGGTCGCCACGATCAGATCGGGCCTCAGCCCGGCGATCTGCTCGACCGGGATGCCGTCGTCCAGGCGGAGCACCACCGGCTTGGCAGCGCCGAGCTTGGCCCGGGCCCACGGCCACACCGCGTACGGCTGATCACCGAACCAGTCGGTGACCGCGATCGGCACCACTCCCAGTGCGAGCAGGTCGTCCTGGCCGGTGTAGCCGGCGCAGACCACCCGCTTGGGTGGCTCCGGAACGGTGGTCTCGCCGAAGACGTGCGAGACCGTCACCGACTGGCTCGGCGCGGTGTCACCGGCTCGCCGCCGCGAACAGCCCGCGACGCCGAGCAGCGTGGTCGCCGCCGCGGCGCCCAGGAAACCGCGCCGGGTCCACCGCTGTCGCATCGCGGGATATTAACCGTCGTGGTCGTTGCCCGGCCACCGGAACGCCCGCCGGCTCAGCGGACTCCCAGGGCGGCGGCGGTGAGTCGCCACAGCCGCTCGGTGGCCTGGCCGGGAGTGGGGATCGGGGTGGCCCGGAGCTGCTGGGCGATTCCGTGGCGCAGCCCGCCGATCACGTAAGCGCCGGCGCTGTCGGCGTCGATGCCGGTGGGCAGCTGGCCCAGCCGCTGGCCTCGCCGGATGTTGTCGGCGGCGCTGTCGCTCAGCTTCTGGACGTAGACCGCCTCCAGCTCGGTGAGCTGCGGGTCCGGCGCCGTGCGATTGAGCAGGATCGGGGCCAGCGGGTCGGCGAAGTGGTAAGCGACGAAACACCGGGTGCGATCATGTTCCCGGGTGCCCCAGTCGGCCCCGGACGGCAGCTGCGCGTCGGCGATGGCGTGGCCGAGTCCGTCGTAGAAGGCGGTGTAGATCGCCACCAGCAGGCCGCTTTTCGAGCCGAAGTGGTGATAGAGCGCCCCGGTGCTCAATCCGGCGCGCCGGGTGAGCGCACCGAGTTCCATCGCACCGTTGCCGCGGACCAACTCATCGCGTGCGGCGTCGAGCAGTTGTTGACGTCCGACCGGGGCGCGTGCCATAGTCGCAAACATAACAGAATTCGATTATGTTACCGAGCGCGAGGAGTCGCGATGAGCGCCGAGGTGTCCTCGATAGCCGATCTGAGCGGTGATCTGGCCGGAACCTATCGCCGGACCGCCAGCAGCGGAGCGAGCGTCGACGCGGCGGTCGTCGAGGCGGACCTGGCCGCGGTTCGGCGCGACGGATACGTCATCCTGCCGGATCTGCTGCCCGGCGAGGAGCTCCACCGGATCCGCGACGACGTCGCGCCGCTGCTGGATCGACGCGGCCGGAACGGCTTCGAGGGGCATGCCACCCAGCGGGTCTACAGCGTGCTGAACAAGACCCGCAGCTGTGATCGGATCGTGGATCATCCGCGCGTGCTGGCGCTGCTGGATCGGCTGTTCCTGCCCAACTACCTGTT
>NZ_JBYCLB010000604.1:0-1527 GCF_057473705.1 Mycobacterium sp. TH-M15
ATCGGCAACCGCAGCGATGACGGCGTCGCTGCTACCGACCTCGTCCGGATTGCCGCTGATAACGGCCACCAGCGTGGGCGCACCGGAACCCGTCACAGCAGCGATCGCCTGACGCACCCCGGGTAGCGCACGCAGCGCATTCTCGACCTCGCCCAGTTCGACCCGGTACCCGCGAATCTGCACCTGGTCGTCGGCCCGGCCCAGGAACTCGATGCCGCCGTCCGGGACGTAGCGGGCCATATCGCCGGTGATGTACCACCGCATCCCGTCATGCTCGACGAACCGCTGCACTGTCCGCACCGGATCATTGCGATAACCCGCCGCGACACCGGGACCGCCGACCCACAGCTCCCCGGGAACCCAGTCTGGGCAGTCGCGGCCTGACGGTGCGACGATCCGGCACCGCATATTGCGCAACGGAACGCCGAACGGCACCGTCGCCCAGTGCCGCGGCGGCTCGCCGTCCACCTCGCAGATGGTGGCGTGAATCGCCGTCTCGGTGGCACCGCCCAGGCCGGCGAACCGACAGCCGGGGGCCTGCTCGGCAAGCCTGCGGGCCAGGTCGGCGCCGACCCAGTCGCCGCCCAGCATGACGGCCCGCAGCGTGGCGCCGAGCTGGCCGGCATCGAGGATCATCTCGAGGATGCTGGGCACGCAGTTGAGGATCGATACCCGGTGGCGACGGAGCAGCTGCACCCACGCGCCGGGCGCGGCCCGCTGGCGCGGCTCGACCGCAACCACCGATCCGCCTGCGGACAACATGCCGAAGATGTCGTAGACGGACAGATCGAATTCGAGCGCCGACAACCCAAGCGTTCGATCCGAGCTGCCGACGCCGAACCACTGGTTGACGGCGTCGATGGTGTTCATCGCCGCCCGGTGCGACACCTCCACCCCCTTCGGCAGCCCGGTCGAGCCGGACGTGAAGATCACGTAGGCGATGTCGTCGGTGTCGCCGATCACCGGCGCCGGCAGCGGCCCACGATGCCGGCGTGCCGCAGTGATGGACAGGCACGGGATCTGCCCGCTGGTGCCCGGATCTTCCTGCCTGATCACGGCAGCGACGTCGGCGGTCTGCAGAATCTCGGCGCGTCGCGTATCCGGTTCGCCGACTCCGATCGGCACATAAGCCGCACCGGCCGCCAGCACCCCGAGCACGGCCAGCACCTGGTCCGGTCCGCTGGGTAGCTGAACCGCGACCGCGTCGCCGCGGCCCACCCCGTGGTCGCGCAGCGCCCCGGCCACCGCCAGCGAGCCCGCGGCAAGCTCGGCGTAGCTGCACACCCCGGCCGGCTCACCCACCCCCCACACCACAGCCGGGGCATCCGGGTTGGCTGTGGCATTGTCGAAGAAACCCTGATGCAGACAGCGCCCGCTGACCGGGCCGTCGGTGGCATTGACCGCGGCACGCGTGAGCGCCTGACCGACCGGCAGCTGCACCGCCGCCTGCGCCTCCCAACCGGAATCGCATTCGGCTAACCGGTCGACCGCGCTGGTGAACCTGGCGAACATCGCGCCGATCAGCCC
>NZ_JBYCLB010000605.1:0-2173 GCF_057473705.1 Mycobacterium sp. TH-M15
GTCCTGCTCGTGGAAGATCTTCGTCAAGGACGGGATCATCACCTGGGAGAACCAGGCCACCGACTACCCGTCGGTGGGCCCGGACCGCCCCGAGTACGAGCCGCGGGGCTGCCCGCGCGGGGCGTCGTTCTCCTGGTACTCCTACTCGCCGACCCGGGTGCGCTACCCGTACGCCCGCGGGGTGCTGGTGGAGATGTACCGGGAGGCCAAGGCCCGCCTCGGCGACCCGGTGGCCGCCTGGGCCGACATCCAGGCCGATCCGGAACGGCGCCGCCGCTACCAGCGGGCCCGCGGCAAGGGTGGGCTGGTGCGGGTGAGCTGGGCCGAGGTCACCGAGATGATCGCCGCCGCGCACGTGCACACGATCAAGGAGTACGGCCCCGACCGGATCGCCGGGTTCTCGCCGATCCCGGCGATGTCGATGGTGTCGTATGCGGCCGGGTCGCGGTTCTTCGAGTTGATCGGCGCGCCGATGACGTCGTTCTACGACTGGTACGCCGACCTGCCGGTGGCCTCGCCGCAGGTCTTCGGTGACCAGACCGACGTGCCCGAGTCCGGCGACTGGTGGGATGCCGCCTACCTGATGATGTGGGGCTCCAACGTCCCGATCACCCGCACCCCGGACGCGCACTGGATGGCCGAGGTGCGCTACCGCGGCACCAAGGTGGTCAGCGTCAGCCCGGATTACGCCGACAACACCAAGTTCGCCGACGAGTGGATGCCGTGTGCGGCCGGGAACGACGCCGCGCTGGCCATGGCGATGGGCCACGTCATCCTCACCGAACACTATGTGCGCAAACCGAACTCGTTCTTCATCGACTACGCCCTCCAGTACACCGACCTGCCGTTCCTGATCAAGCTGGACCAGCGCGGCGAGCATCTGGTCCCGAGCAAGAACCTGACCGCCGCCGATCTCGGCGCCGCGTCGGCCGGCGCCGAGAACGCCGCGTTCAAACCGGCGCTGCTGGACAGCGGCACCGATTCGGTGGTGGTGCCCAACGGCTCGCTGGGCTTCCGGTTCGGCGACGACGGGATCGGCAAGTGGAACCTCGATCTCGGCGAGGTGAAGCCGGCGCTCAGCGTGCTCAGGGACGGCGGTGAGACCGCACTGGTGTCGCTGCCCAGCTTCGACACCGTCAACGGCGAGGGGACGGTGGCCAGCCGCGGGATCCCGGTGCGCCGGATCGGCGAGCACCTGGTCTGCACCGTCTACGATCTGATGCTGGCCCAGTACGGGGTCCAGCGGCCCGGTCTGCCCGGGAACTGGCCAGGCGGATACGACGACCCCGACTCCGCGAACACCCCGGCCTGGCAGGAGCCGATCACCGGCGTCTCGGCGACCCAGGCGATCCGGATCGCCAAGGAATTCGCCCACAGCGCCGACGAATCCGGCGGCCGGTCGATGATCATCATGGGCAGCGGCATCGGCCAGTGGTTCCACGGTGACGCCACCTATCGGGCGGTGCTGGCGCTGCTGATGCTGACCGGGTCGATGGGGCGCAACGGCGGCGGCTGGGCGCACTACGTCGGCCAGGAGAAGGTTCGCCCGCTGACCGGCTGGCAGACGATGGCGATGGCCACCGACTGGGTGCGCCCGCCGCGGCAGGTGCCCGGCGCGTCGCACTGGTATGTGCACACCAACCAGTGGCGCTACGACGGATACGGCGCCGACAAGCTCGCCACCCCGCTGGGCCGCGGCCGGTTCGCCGGCAAGCACACCATCGACCTGCTGGCCTCGGCGACGGCGATGGGTTGGAGCCCGTTCTACCCGCAGTTCGACCGGTCGCCCCTGGACGTCGCCGACGACGCGAAGGCCGCAGGCCGTGATGTCGGGGAGTACGTCGCCGACCAACTCGCGCAGCGCAAGCTCAAGCTGTCGATCACCGACCCGGACAACCCGGTCAACTGGCCGCGGGTGCTCACCGTGTGGCGGGCCAACCTGATCGGCGCGTCCGGCAAGGGCGGCGAGTACTTCCTGCAGCACCTGCTCGGCACCGACTCGAACGTGCGGTACGACCCGCCGACCGGCGGGGTGCAGCCGGTCGACGTCGTCGTCACCCCGCAGGTCCCGGAGGGCAAGCTCGACCTGATGATGTCGATCGACTTCCGGATGACCTCGACGACGCTGGTCTCCGACGTCGTGCTGCCGGCCGCCACCTGGTACGAGAAGGCC
>NZ_JBYCLB010000606.1:0-4751 GCF_057473705.1 Mycobacterium sp. TH-M15
GGCGAGCCAGCTGACCGCTATCTGGTGTACCGGCTTGTCAGTACCGAGACGGATCGCGGCTACTCCCCGGACAACGGGCACCTGGTGGCATCCACCCGGGCCACCTCGGCGATCGACGACCGCCCCGCGGTCTCGGCGGTTCGTCATCTTCAGGTATGGGTGAATGCCGGTTCGTCACAGGCGAATGCGTTCGCCGCACAGCCGGTGCTGCACGCCGCCGGCGTGGTCATCGGGGCCCCGCACGGTGTCGACATCCGGGACGACAGCGGCCGGGTCGTCGGGCAGTGGCCGGCAATCCCGGGAGTCACCGCCGTCCATGTCTACCGAATCCCGCCCGAGCAGGCCGGCCGGGGCGGCCCGGCGTTTCGGATCGCGGCGGACAGCGCCAACCTGACCGGCTTCATCGACCACGACGCCGAACGCGGCCGCCACTACGTGTATCGGGTGCGGTGCGAGGTCGAGGTCGACGGCGTGGTCCGGCTCTCCGAGGCGGTCGACACCGAGATCGCCGTCTCCGCGGTGCTCGAGCCGGTAGCCGACCTGGCGTTGACCATGCACGGCGACCGGGGCGGCACCGTCTTCGACCTGCAGTGGACGGCTCCCCGGGTCGGCCGGGTGCTGGTATTCCGCACCCCGGCCGCGGCGAGCGCGGACGCGCACTCGTTCGACCTCGATGAATCGGTGCTCGGCCAGGTGGGGCTGCCTTCCGATGCGCAACTGGTCCATCCGGTGGAGGAGCGCACCGACGAACACGGCACCCGCAAGTCGTCGATGATCGGAGTGCCCTGGCCGAAGGACTGGAGTCGGGCGTACTTCACCCCGGTCACCGTGGTGGACGGGCGGGCCCGCCTCGGCGAGAGCATCTCGTCGGTGCGCACCGGGTGGGTGACCGACGTGGCGCTGCTGGAGTACTGCAACAAGCAGGTGCTCACCTTCGGATGGCCGGAGGGCGCGGCATCGGTGGTCGTCTACCTCGCGCCGAAGGGGCACGACCCACGGCGGGGGCTGAGCGGTCGGTCCTACGAGATCGCCCTGGCCGACTACGAGAAGTACGGCGGCATGCAGTTCGTCGGTACGCTCCCCAGCCGCGGATGCTCACTGCATCTGGTCCCGGTCGCGTTCAGCGGTGGCCGGCCGGTACGCGGTCTGCCCACCTCGATCGAGTACGACGGGTTGCTGCGACTCTGGTACGACGTCCGGGTCGGTCGGGATCCAGTCGGTGCCCCGATCAGCGCGGCCGTGTGCGTGCGCGCCGAAGGGGAGACCGCCGGATCGCCACCGTTCGTGCTGATCAACAACAGCGAGCGGATACCGTTGAGCGCCACCGACGGCACCGCGGTCGACGTGGCCCGGGTCGACCCTGATGGACATCCGATCACCGGTCGTTCCAAGGAGTTTCAACTGTCAAACACCGCCTCCGGCAACGAGACCTGGAACGGTGACGTGCGCGGCCTGCGCGGTTGGATTCGGTTGTTCGCCAACCTGCCGCCGAATCGCCTGCGGTTGCTGGCGCTGCTCGACCCCTCGATCGACGCGTTGATGCTGACACCGGGCACGATCCCGAGATGACGGAGCGTTTCGGGCAGCTCGGTTACACCTCGCTCGACGCCGGTGCCGGTCCCGGCGGTTGGCAGGTGAAGGAGACCAACGGTCAGATCACCGCGGAGGAATCCCGGCTGCTGGTCACCGGAATCCACACCACGATCAACCCGGTCGCGCCGCTGCCCCGTTACCCGACACCAGACCAGATCGGCGCCCTGCCACACCGGTTGGCGTACCGGCGCGTCGGCGAGCGTGTCTCTGCGTACTGGCACACCGCGCCAGCTGGTTTCGACGACAGCGGCCGTCCCGGCAACGCGTTCGTCCATGCCGTCCTGGACCGTGACGCGTTCCGGGCGGAAGATCTGCTGCGCCCCATCGAACGGTGGGGGTCGCGGGGTTGGCTGACGCCGTACGGCGCCGAGGCGATCCGTGCTGCGCACCTTCCCGGCGAGCCGCCCCCACCCGGGTGTCTGGTTGGGGCCGGAACCGTGGTCGATTTCATCTGTGACACCGAAACCTGGCGCCTCAACACACTGTGCGGCCTGCTCGACGCGGTCGCCGCGGCGCTCGGCGGCGGCCCGACCGTGGTACTCGGCGTCGACAGCATCCAGTCAGCCGCACTCTGGATCGGCGCGGTGAGCTTCCTGACGTCCGCCGGAACCGCAGGCAGACTGGGCTTTTCCACCTTCGAACGAGGGTATGACCTGCAGCATGCACTGCGCGACTTACTGCATCTGGTCGTGGTACCGCGATGCGACCTGCCCGGGGTGTCGGAGCGGGTGCTGGTTATCGACGAAGCCGAGGAGCTGTCAGTCGGTGAACTGCACCGTCAACCGCACCACACCGCTCGCGGGCAGCCCATCGCCGTGACGCCGTGGTCGGCCATGGCTCAGGTCGTCTTGGTCGACCCGCTGTCCGCCGCTCAGGTGATCGTCGACATCGACGAGCTCACCCGCCGCATCGGCGGCGCCGACCTGCCGGCCGCGTTGCCGATGGCGTTGGCGGTGCTCAACCGGGAGAGCTGGGCAGACGTCGCACCGGAAGCCAGATTGGTGATCTCGGTCGGCCCGCCCCGACTCAGGGCCGATCCGGTGATCACCGACACCGTCGAGACGGCAGTCCGGGATTCGGCGGGCGTGACGACCGCCGACGCATGGCGGGCGGTCGCCTCATCGAAGGGGCTGTTCGCCGATATCGCGAACTCCATGTATATCTGCCGGGCGCTGCGCGACCCGGAATGGCTGGCGTCGCACGGCCGCAACCCGGTGCCGGCGCGGCCGTTCGCACCCGGCACGATACCCGGATCGCTCGCCGCCGAGGCCCCGTCCACGCTGTCCACGATCGGTCGGGCCAACTCGGAAATGCTGCTGCGGGCAACGGATCTGCTGGTGTCGTCCGGGTGCGGCGACCTGGTTCGCGAGGTTGTCGAACAACAGGTGGTCCCGCTGCTGTTGGACGAGACCGCAGGCGGGCAGACGATCGATCGGCTGGGTACGGCCGTCGGCCGGCCGACGCGGGCGCTGCTTGCCGCGGCGGTTCTCGACTCCGTCGAGCGCCCGGGCGGCGCCGAGCCGTGCCAGCAGCTGCTGGAGTGGCTGGCCGACGGCGTGCCCACCCCGAGTGCACAGCAGGTGGCACAGGCCCAGCCAGGGGACCCGGTGTGGACCGCTGCGGCACTGCGCGGAGCGATCGCGCTGACGTCGGGTGCCTCGCGGAGCCGGGATCGGTTTCCGGCGTTGTGGTGGCTGTATCACCGCGGCGCGGGGGGCTCGGTCGCCGAGGTTCGATTCGACCCGGTGCCGTGGGATCCGGCCGAGTTGCTGATCGCAGTCGGGGACGGGCGCCCGCCCGTCGGACCGGCTATCGCCACGCTGGTCGGTGTGCCGGACTCCGCGGCGTTGCACAGCCTCGCCGAGCGGGTGATGGCCGCCGAGATCGGCGACCGGGCCGTCGCGTGTGCTGCGCTACGGTTGCTGGAGCCCGCGCAATGGTTGGCGACCGGGTATCTGCGGACGCACGGCGAAGAGTATGTGCAGCACTGGAACGACGTGCTGGCCGCACCGGACTTGCCACGCGCCCATCGCGACTTTTCCCGAAGACTGATCGTTCTGACGTTGCTCGCCGCGGTGGCCGATGTACCACCGCTCGACGTGTCCGTGGGGTTGATCTCCGATGCCGAGTTGGGTGCCGAGGCGGTCGACCGGATGGACGCGCTGGTCGACTCGGGCGCGGTCGACGCCAACGAACTGATCGCCGCCACACTGCTGTGCAGGTCCGGTGACGAGGCTGATGTATGTTCGCTACTGCGTTCGGCGGCCGCTCGATCGTCCACCGCGGAGAACGTCGACGCTGACACGATCATGGAGCGAATTACCGCGCTCGCGAGGGGCGCATCCGACGGTACGCTGCGCCAATACCGCCGCAGCGTGCATAGGCTACTGGCTGATCGGGCCGCGGGCGGCCGACACATCTCTCCTTGGGGCGGATGATGCCGATCTACCTTCTGGGGACCCGGACCGCGAGCATAGAAATCCTCGGCCAGCCGATGTCGGTCTCGATCAGTGGGGCGGTCGGCGATGCGCAGTTGTACGTCGATACCGCGCCGGGTCAGCGGTTCGTC
Source organism: Mycobacterium sp. TH-M15 (assembly GCF_057473705.1). Lineage (NCBI taxonomy): Bacteria > Bacillati > Actinomycetota > Actinomycetes > Mycobacteriales > Mycobacteriaceae > Mycobacterium > Mycobacterium sp. TH-M15. Next base: position 4,163 of record NZ_JBYCLB010000606.1, read on the forward strand.
CAGGCCAACCCGCACCTGGTGGTGATTCCGACGGTCACCGCCGAACTGACCGTCCGTGTGCGACCGGTGTCCGGGCCGACGTTCGGACATGACACTGTGGTGCACCTTGCGATCGGCGACGATTCGGCGAACGAGGTCGACCCGGTGCAGATAAATTTCGACCCGGTGGACGCATCCGGCTGCAGCACCATCGATTTGGCGACGATAACGCCGATCGGTGACCGGATCCAGGTGGCGGTTCGCGCCGTGGCTGATACGCCGCTCAGTCCGTTGTCCAGCCTGGCGCGCACCGCGGCGCGACGCAGCGCTGGACGGCACGGCCAGGCCGGGCGCGGCCCAGCGGTGATTGCCGTTGACACCTCCGCGTCGATGATGGAGAGCTTCTACAACGGCAGCGTCGCCGCCGCGGTCGACCTGGTCATCGGCGTCGCCGACGTGGTGGGGATCAAGGATGTCAGCGTGAGCCTGGTCGGCGAAGAATGCACACCCGTCGCGGCTCCACCGGCCGAACTGGCGCAGGCGGTGGCCCGCGCTCCGGTTCGCTGGTCGGTTGGTGCGCGGTGGTCACGGCTGCCGGCCGTCGGACACA
>NZ_JBYCLB010000607.1:0-2692 GCF_057473705.1 Mycobacterium sp. TH-M15
CAAGGGCGCGAGCCCCTAATCAGTCACCGACACGATCCGAATCGGTCACACCAGACCCCCACCAAGTCGGAAGAGCCCCTTAACGGTCCCTCGTACCCAGCCGAACTGCGCCCGTACCGTAGCCGTACCCCAGCCGTATGCCAGATGCCCTGAATACGCTGGTAGAACTGCAATTCCGCTTAGCCGAAACGGCCTCTAGCTCGGTCTTTGCGAACACCCGTTCGCCCACGGAAATAGCTTCCCAAGCTGAATACGCGGGTTCGATTCCCGTCATCGGCTCCGAAGACGGGCGGGGCGCTACCGCCCGCAGGCCCACCCGGGATGGTCCGGAGCGTCCACCGCTCGCGCCCGCCAGCGGGACCAGTTGAACTGGTACCACGGCCTGGTGGCGGCGGCCCGGTGCTGCACGCAGCTGCGGATCGGCTCCGGCAGTTCCGCGATCACCGGCAGCGCGTCGGTCGACAGCCCCGACAGGTACCCGGTGTCGATGTCTCCCGTCTGCTGGTAGCGGTCGATGTTGCGCTGCGCGATCAGCCGATCCGGGTTGGTGGCGGCCAGCCCCAGCAGCGCCACCACCCCGGCGGTCAGCACGGCGCGCGGCAACCAGCTCGCCGACATCCGCAGCCCGGCCACGACGATCAGCACAAGCACCACACCGAACCACAACTCGACGGTGATCACCAGCAGCCGCAGCTCGGTGAACCCGTACGCCTGTTGGTACAGCCACATCCGGTGCACCGCGGAGGCGACCACCACCACCGACAGCGCGCACAGCAACCCGACCAGCAGCCGGATCCACCGGCGGTCCGCCGGGGTGACCCGCTGCGCCACCGTCAAGGTCACCGCGATCACCAGCAGCGTCAGCGCCGACACCATCAGCAGCTGCCAGAAACCCTGCCGGGCGTATTCGGCGTAGGTCAGCCCCGCGGTGTCGAGCACGTGGCGGTGCCCACCGAACAACACCGTCGCCTGCACGATCACAAACGCGGCGAACACGGCGTCGAGCGCGGCCAGCGCGGCACCGCCCACTCCCAGCGCGCGACCGCCACGGCGGGTCCGGGCAGCGCGGTATCCAGCCGCGGCGGGAACCGGATCAGGTAGCCGCCGAACAACACGAACACCGCCACGACGGCGAACACGACGGCGCGGGCCACGAACTCGGCCAGGTCCAGCTGCGGCACCAGCGCACCGAGAACGTGCGCGAACGCCGCATCCGCGCTGGCGAACAAGCCACCGAACGCGGCCACCAGCAGCACCGTGGTGCCTGCCACGACACCCAGCCGCGGCAGGTTACCGAGGTCGCCGGGCAACCGAACCCGCGCCAGACCGCGGTGCGTCCACCCCAGCACCCGGGCGGGCAGTGCCCAGGCCACCAGCGGCCCGAGGAACACCGCAGCCCAGCTGCGCCCCCCCGGCGAAGGTGCACCAGCCGACGATCCAGGCGGCCGTCGCACACAGCGCATCCAGCCACGAGGCCGCCAACACCGCCGGCACCGTGAGCAACGCCATGGTCATCACGATGCCGGCCCACTCCTGACCGGTCGGGGACCGTCTGGCGGTGCCGTAGACCGAGCCGAAGACCAGCGCGCCGGCCACCGGGTAGCCGATGCTGAACACCGTGATCCGCCAGACCAGCGTGCCGAGCAGCGCAGCGGCCACCGCCACGGCCAGCACGCGACGTGGGGCGGCGGCCAGCGGCTGAAGCGGCCAGATTCGGTGCGGCCAGATCGTCCACCCGGATTCGCCGCGCTGCGGCGGGTACGGGCCGGCCGGCGGCGGGGCGGATCCGGCATCGGCAGTGTCATCGCGTACCTCCCCGCGGCGAGACCGACACCTCGCGCCGGCTCACCACACCCGGATCCAGTCGATCAGCATCTCCGCCGGGTAGCTGCCCAGGCTCGGGTCACCCCCGCCGGAGCCGGCGACCGCCAGGTTGAACACCGGAAACATCCGGTAGCCGGGGTCGTTGAAGCACCAGTCGGCGATCGAGCCGGCCGGGACGGTGAAGTACGGCGACGCGCCCTCGACGTGGTCTTTCCAGAACCGGATGCCGGCCTCGTCCCACTGGCATCGCCAGCTGTGCCAGCCGCTGTCCATCGCGACCTGGGTGGTCGCCCACTCGGCGCCGTTCGGCTTGGTGTGCACGGTGGTCCCGGACGGCCAGCTGCCGTTGCCGTACCACTCCAGGATGTCGATCTCGCCGTGGTCGTCGTTGCCCAGCCAGAACGCGGGCCAGCAGCCGGCGGTGAGGCAGTTGAGCTTGATCCGCGCCTCCCAGGTGTGGCCGATCCCGCCGCTCCACGGACTCTGCACCTTGCCGCCGTAGAAGGTCTTGCCGTCCTTCGCCGCGCGCAGCACCAGGTTGGACTTGCCGTCCAGGAAGACGTTCTGCCGGTCGTCGCGGTACTCCCCGACGTTGCCCGGGAGCTCCCAGTACGTCGGATCCTTCATCGACTCGCGGGCCGTCGCCACCACCCATTTCGCCGGGTCGGGGGCGGAGCCGGCCGGGCCGTCGAACTCGTCGTCGAACAGGTAGCTGCCGGGGGCGGCCGGCGGCGGGTAAGCCGGGTGCGCCTGCCCCTCCGGCAGCCGGATCGCGGCGGCCAGCACGCCGAACCCGGCCGTCACCATCATCGTGCGCCGATCCACCGCTGCCATCACTCGATGTAAGCATGCCGTCGGCGTCTGGCAC
>NZ_JBYCLB010000608.1:0-2470 GCF_057473705.1 Mycobacterium sp. TH-M15
CCGTCTCCTTGGTCACCACGACCTTGGCGACGTCGTCGCGGCTGGGGATGTCGTACATCACCGGCAGCAGCACTTCTTCCATGATGGCGCGCAGCCCGCGCGCACCGGTGCCGCGGTGGATCGCCTGGTCGGCGATGGCCTCCAGCGCGTCGTCGGTGAACTCCAGCTCTACCCCGTCCATCTCGAAGAGCCGGGTGTACTGCTTGACCAGCGCATTCTTCGGCTCGGAGAGGATCTTGACCAGCGAGTCCAGGTCCAGGTTGGTCACCGAGGCCACCACCGGCAGCCGGCCGATGAACTCCGGGATCAGCCCGAACTTGATCAGGTCTTCCGGCATCACCTCAGCGAAGTGGTCGGTGGTGTCGATCTCGGCCTTGGAGTGCACCTCGGCGCCGAAGCCCAAGCCGCGCTTGCCGATCCGGTCGGAGACGATCTTCTCCAGCCCGGCGAACGCACCCGCCACGATGAACAGCACGTTGGTGGTGTCGATCTGGATGAACTCCTGGTGCGGGTGCTTGCGGCCGCCCTGCGGGGGCACCGACGCCTGGGTGCCCTCCAGGATCTTCAGCAGCGCCTGCTGCACGCCCTCCCCGGAGACATCCCGAGTGATCGACGGGTTCTCGGACTTGCGGGCGATCTTGTCCACCTCGTCGATGTAGACGATGCCGGTCTCGGCCCGCTTGACGTCGTAGTCGGCGGCCTGGATCAGCTTGAGCAGGATGTTCTCCACGTCCTCGCCGACGTAGCCCGCCTCGGTGAGCGCGGTGGCGTCGGCGATCGCGAACGGCACGTTGAGCATCTTGGCCAGCGTCTGGGCCAGGTAGGTCTTGCCGCAGCCGGTGGGCCCGAGCATCAGGATGTTGGACTTGGTCAGCTCGACCGGCTCACCGGTCTTCGAGTCCCGGTTCTTCTCGCCGGCCTGGATGCGCTTGTAGTGGTTGTAGACGGCCACCGCCAGCGTCCGCTTGGCGGTGTCCTGCCCGATGACGTAGCCCTCCAGGAAGTCCCGGATCTCGGCCGGCTTGGGCAGTTCGTCGAGTTTGACGTCGTCGGCGTCGGCGAGTTCTTCCTCGATGATCTCGTTGCACAGGTCGATGCACTCGTCGCAGATGTAGACACCCGGACCGGCGATCAGCTTCTTGACCTGTTTCTGGCTCTTCCCGCAGAACGAGCACTTCAGCAGGTCACCGCCGTCTCCGATGCGCGCCATGATGCGTCAGAACCTACTTCCTGTTCGCCGTCTCGTGGTCGGGGGCGGGACCGGGCTGGCCCCTGTCGGGTGTTACGCCCCGACGCTACCTGCTACCTGCACTGCGACGCGACCGATAGGGCCGAATCGCGTTCTTGATATTTCATCGATATTCATCTTGTCCGCCAGGTGAAAGATATCCCCTGACCCGGCCGCAGCGCGGCGTGACGCGCTGGCTTTTCTCAGGCGTGTCGCCTCCGTTACCCGACCCCGAGGCTACCGACCGGTCCCGCCTACAGTGGCGAGGGTGGGGTTCGCCGTGCCCGACGATACCGTGCTGACCAGTGATGGCGGCCTCGCCACCGAGCTCGAGGCGGGTGGTTTTCGCCTCGCCGGCGACCCGCTGTGGTCGGCGCGACTGCTCGCCGACGCGCCGCAGGCGATCGCCGCCGCACACGAAGCCTTCTTCCGCGCCGGGGCGGTGATCGCCACCACGGCCAGCTACCAGGCATCGTTCGACGGGTTCGCGGCGCACGGCATCGGCCGCGACGACGCCACCCGGCTGCTGCGGCGCAGCGTCGAGCTGGCCCGCTCGGCTGCGTCGACCGCGCCGTCCGGCGGCGACCGGCGGTGGGTGGCGGCGTCGATCGGGCCGTACGGCGGCGCCCTGGCCGACGGCTCGGAGTACCGCGGCCGGTATGGGCTGTCGGTGCCGCAGCTGACGGCCTGGCACCGGCCTCGGCTGGAAGTCCTGGCCGCCGCGGGGCCCGACGTGCTGGCCTGCGAGACCATCCCCGACCTGGACGAGGCCGAGGCGCTGGTGGGGCTGGTCGCCGAGCAGGCGCTGCCCGCCTGGCTCAGCTACACCATCGACGGCGACCGCACCCGGGCCGGTCAGCCGCTGGCCGAGGCGTTCGCGGTGGCCGCGGGCGTGCCGCAGATCGTGGCGGTCGGGGTCAACTGCTGCGCCCCCGGCGACGTGCTGCCGGCGATCGAGATCGCCCGCTCCGTCACCGGCAAGCCGGTCATCGTCTACCCCAACAGCGGTGAGCGCTGGGACGACGGGCGCTGGGTGGGCCGCCCGTCCTTCACCGCCGACCTGGTACCGGGCTGGGTCGCCGCCGGCGCCCGGATCGTCGGCGGCTGCTGCCGAGTGCGGCCGGCCGACATCGCGGCGGTGGCAGACGTCGTTGACGGTGCGCCCACGCAGTCCTAGGTAGTGGTACCCGCTGGGTGGGCGCAGAGTGCACGCCCGAGGCAGGCGGAAGTCTGGGCCGGGGG
>NZ_JBYCLB010000609.1:0-3007 GCF_057473705.1 Mycobacterium sp. TH-M15
CTGCCGGCGATCTGGGTGGTGGGGTCGGCGGCTTCGGTTTCGGTCACAACAGAAATCATTACTCATCGGCTGCGGTGCTGCCAGTAGTCGTAGCCGACACCGCCGCCGACCCGGCACTAGCGCCGGGCCGCGGCCCGGGCGGTGGCCGGGCCCAGCCCCAGCTGTCGCGCCGCGGCCAGATCCGCCGGGGTGTCGACGTCGCAGCGTAGGCCCGGCCAGGCGCCGGTGAGCTCGATCGCTCCCGAATGCCGGTGCCGTGCCGACGAATCCCGGCCGAACTGCGGGTTCAAGGCGGTGCCGAACGCGAACAGCGCGGCGGTCCCGCTGCCGTGCCGGTCGGCGACGTAGCTGCGCCGGTGGCAGCGGGCCGCCGAGATCGCCTCGGCCAGCTCCGCTGACTGCAGGGCCGGCAAGTCCCCTTGCAGCGCAACGATATTGCCGACGGACCCGGCGATCGTCTGCTCGGCGGCGACCAGCGCGTTGTTCAACGGGTCCCGGTGCCGGTCCGGGGTCGGGTCGCGGACCACATCGGCGCCGAGCTCTTCGGCGGTGGCCGCCGCCGCGTCGTCCGGGGTGACGACGACGATGCGCTGCAGCGACTCGACCGTCGAGGCGGCGGTGATGGTGTCGGCCAGCATCGCCAGCACCACGGCTTCCCGGGTGTTCGCCGGGAAGGCCGGTGCCAGCCTGGTCTTGGCGACGCCGAGCTGTTTGACCGCGATCAGCAGGCCGACGTCACCGGGCGTGGGGATCATGGCATCTCATCCTGCCAGCGGGTGCGCCACCGGCCGGCTCGGCCGCCCGGCCAGGCTAGGGTAACGCCGAAGGAGGTGATCGCGGTGGCCAGCGCCGAAGACATCGTCGCGGTGATGGGGGCTGGCGCGTGGGGAACCGCGACGGCAAAGGTCCTGGCCGACGCCGGCAGCCGGGTCCGGCTGTGGACCCGCCGCGCCGACATCGCCGAGCAGATCAACCAGACCCGGCAAAACCCGGAGTATCTGCCGGGTGTCGCCCTGCCGGACGGGGTGCGGGCCACCGCCGACCCGGCCGAAGCGCTGGACGGGCTGACCACGGTGCTGCTGGCGGTGCCGGCCCAGGCGATGCGGGAGAACCTCACCGGGTGGACGCCGTTGCTGACCGACGGCGCCACCCTGGTGAGCCTGGCCAAGGGTATCGAGCTGGAGACCCTGATGCGGATGAGCCAGGTCATCGCGGCGGTGACCGGGGTGGACCCCGGGCAGGTCGCCGTGGTGTCCGGGCCGAACCTGGCCGCCGAGGTCGCCGCCGGCCAGCCGGCCGCCACCGTCGTCGCCTGCCCCGACTCCGGCCGGGCGGTGGCGCTGCAGCGGATGCTCAACACCGGCTACTTCCGGCCGTACACCAACGCCGACGTGATCGGCACCGAGATCGGCGGCGCCTGCAAGAACGTCATCGCCCTGGCCTGCGGGATGGCCGCCGGCGTCGGGCTGGGTGAGAACACCGCCGCGGCGATCATCACCCGGGGCCTGGCCGAGATCATGCGGCTGGGGGTCGCGCTGGGCGCCAAGAGCACCACCCTGGCCGGTCTGGCCGGGGTGGGGGACCTGGTGGCCACCTGCAGCTCACCGCAGTCGCGCAATCGGTCGTTCGGTGAACGGCTCGGCCGCGGCGGGACGATGACCCCGGAGCCGGGGGTGCTGGGCAGCGGGGAGAGCCACGTGGTCGAAGGCGTGACGTCGTGTCGGTCGGTGCTGGCGCTGGCGTCGAGTTACGACGTCGAGATGCCGCTCACCGACGCGGTGCACCGGGTCTGCCACCGCGGACTGTCGGTCACCGAGGCGGTGGCGCTGCTGCTGGGCCGGCGCACCAAACCCGAGTGAGTCGGGCGACCCGGTAGCCTCTCTAGGTTGTGAGTGCCGCCGACCGGATCCGGGTGGCCGTCGTCTTCGGCGGTCGCAGCAGCGAACACGCCATCTCGTGCGTCTCGGCGGGCAGCATCATCCGCAACCTGGACCCGGATCGCTTCGAGGTGGTCGCGGTCGGCATCACCCCGCAGGGCTCCTGGGTGCTCACCGACGGCGACCCGGACGCGCTGGCGATCACCGGCCGGCAGCTGCCCGCGGTGACCAGTGCGTCGGGGGCGGAGCTCACGCTCACCGCCGACCCGCAGCGCGCCGGCCAGCTGGTGGCGCTGCCCGCCTCGTCGGGGACGCCGGGCGCCGGGCGGCTGCTGGCCGCCGTCGACGTGGTCTTCCCGGTGCTGCACGGCCCGTACGGGGAGGACGGCACCGTCCAGGGGCTGATGGAGCTGGCCGGGGTGCCCTACGTCGGCGCCGGGGTGCTGGCCAGCGCGGCGGCGATGGACAAGGAGTTCACCAAGAAGCTGCTGGCCGCCGAGGGGCTGCCGATCGGCGGGTACACGGTGCTGCGACCGGGTGAGGCGACGCTCGGCCTCGACCAGCGTGAGCGGCTGGGGCTGCCGGTGTACGTCAAGCCGGCCCGTGGCGGGTCGTCGATCGGGGTCAGCCGGGTGGCGACCTGGGACGAGCTGCTGCCGGCGATCGCCGCGGCGCGCCGGTACGACCCGAAGGTGATCGTCGAGGCCGCGGTGGCCGGTCGCGAACTGGAGTGCGGTGTGCTGGAGTTCCCGGACGGCACGGTGCGGGCCAGCACGGTGGGCGAGATCCGGGTGGCCGGGGTGCGCGGCCGGGAGGACTCGTTCTACGACTTCGCCACCAAGTACCTCGACGACGCGGCCGAACTCGATGTGCCGGCCAAGATCGACGAGGACGTGGCCGGCGCCATCCGGCAGCTGGCGGTCCGCGCGTTCACCGCGCTGGGCGGCCAGGGCCTGGCCCGGGTGGACTTCTTCCTCACCGACGACGGGCCGGTGGTCAACGAGATCAACACCATGCCCGGATTCACCACCATCTCGATGTACCCGCAGATGTGGGCGGCCAGCGGGATGGACTACCCGACGCTGCTGGCCACCATGATCGAGACCGCGCTGGCCCGCGGCACCGGGCTG
>NZ_JBYCLB010000610.1:0-7223 GCF_057473705.1 Mycobacterium sp. TH-M15
CGTAGCCGCCGATGCCGCGCACCACCCCGTCGACCACCCGACGGGTGTCGGGGGCGTCGGCGGCCCCGAACCGCAGCTGGTCCATCACCGCCACCGGGCGGGCGCCCATCGCCATGATGTCGCGGACGATGCCACCCACACCGGTCGCCGCACCCTGGTAGGGCTCGACGTAGGACGGATGGTTGTGCGACTCCACCTTGAAGGTCACCGCCCAGCCGTCGCCGATGTCGACCACCCCGGCGTTCTCGCCGATGCCGGCCAGCATCGCCGCCCGCATCTCGGCGGTGGTGGTCTCGCCGAAGTAGCGCAGATGCACCTTCGAGGACTTGTACGAGCAGTGTTCGCTCCACATCACCGAGTACATGGCCAGTTCGGCGTCGGTCGGACGGCGGCCCAGGATGTCGCGAATCCGCTGGTACTCGTCGTCCTTGAGGCCGAGCTCCTTGTAGGGCTGGGGGTGCTCAGGGGTGGCGGCGGCGTGCTCGACGGTGTCGAGCGGCGGCTGGGCGGGCCCGGATGTCACGGCGACAGTGTAGTTGCCGTGCGCCCACCTCAGCGGTGGCATTAGAAGTCGATCCAGTCCGGCGGATCCTCCCCTACCGACAGGTCGTGGAAGCGCCGGTCCACCCGCGGCGGCCCCAACTCGATGTCGGCCGCGCCTGTTGATGCAGCACTCGGTGGGTGACCCCCGACCGAATCGAATGAGCCTTCGCCCTGCTCGTGTGCCGCCTGCAGCGCCTCCCGGCACATTCGCAGCCCGGCCGGGTCTTCGCCGGCAAGCACGATGGCCTCGCCCGCGTAGTCGTCGAGGATCCCCACCTGAAACCAGGTCATCCTGCTCCGCGCAGAAACGCGGCCAGCGCCGCGGCGTAGTCGGCCACGTCGCGGGCACCCATGAACTCTCGCGCCGAATGCATGGCCAGCTGGGCGGCGCCGACGTCGACGGTGGCGATCCCGGTGCGTGCGGCGCTCATCGGCCCGATCGTCGACCCGCACGGTAGGTCGGCGCGGTGCTCGTAGCGCTGCAGCTCCACCCCGGCCTGCTGGCAGGCCTGCGCGAACGCCGCCGCGGTGCGCGCGTCGGTGGCGTAACGCAGGTTGAGCTGCACCTTGAGCACCGGGCCGGCGTTGACCGCGATCTGATGCCCGGGCTCGTGTCGCTCCGGGTAGTTCGGGTGGGTGGCGTGCGCCATGTCCGCCGATGCCAGCATCGACCCGGCGACCCGGCGCAGGAAGTCCTGCCGGTCACCGCCGCCGGCCAGGGTGATCCGCTCCAGCGTCGTCGGCAGCAGATCGGACTGTGCCCCGTGATCCGAGGTGGACCCGACCTCCTCGTGGTCGAAGAGCACCAGCACCGGCAGGTGGGCGCTCGGCGCCGGTCCGTCGGTGGCCAGCAGCGCCTCCAGCCCCGCGTAGCAGCTGGCCTGGTTGTCCAACCGGGGCGCGCTGACGAACTCACGGTCGGCGCCGGTCACCGCCGCCGGGGTCAGGTCGTGGGTCATCAGGTCGAATCCCAGCAGCCGGTCCGCTGCCACCCCGGCTCGCTTCGCCAGGTAGCCGAGGAACGAACCCGGGGCGCCGCCGCTGCCCCAGATCGCGTTGACGTGCCGCTGCGGGTCCAGGGTCACCGACTTGCGGTCCTCGGCCAGGTGGATCGCGAGCTGCGGCACCCGCAACACCGGCTCATCGATGCGGACCAGCGTCTCGGTGATCGCGTCGCCGTCGCGTACCGCCAGCCGGCCGCTGACGCCGAGGTCGCGGTCCAGCCACGAGTTCAGCCAGGCCCCGCCGTAGGGCTGCAGCGCCACCGTCTGCCAGCCGGCGACCTCGCGGTCGGGATGCTGTTTGACCCGCAGGTTGGGGCTGTCGGTGTGCGCGCCGACGATCCGGAACGGGCGACCCGGCTCGCCGGTGCCGTTCCAGGCCACCAGCGAGCCGGACCGCACGATGAAGAACGCGCCGGCCTGGGCGGGCCACGCTTCGGTCTCGTGCAGCTGGCTGTAGCCGGCGGCGCGCAGCCGGGCGGCGGCCGTGGCGCAGGCGTGATACGGCGACGGGGAGGCGTCGATGAACTCGCATAGTCCGGTGGCGCTGGCGGTCGTCGGCTCGGCCACCACTAAGCCGCCAGCACCGCATCAAGCGCCGAGTAGAACAGACCCAGCCCGTCGTCGGAGGGCCCGGTCAGCCCCTCGACGGCGTGCTCGGGGTGTGGCATCAGCCCGACCACCCGGCCGTTGGCCGAGCTGATCCCGGCGATGTCGCGCTGCGATCCGTTGACGTTGTCCAGGTACCGGAAGACCACCCGGCCCTGGGCCTCCAGCATGTCGAGCACGCTGTCCGGGGCGACGTAGCGGCCCTCGCCGGACTTCAACGGCACCAGCAGGTCGGCGTCCGGCTCGAACCGCGAGGTCCAGGCCGTCGAGGTGGCGGCCACCCGCAGCCACACGTCGCGGCAGACGAAGTGCAGCCCGGCGTTGCGGGTCAACGCCCCGGGCAGCAGGCCGGTCTCGCAGAGCACCTGAAAACCGTTGCAGATCCCCAACACCGGCATTCCGCGGCCGGCCGCGTCGATCACCTCGGCCATCACCGGGGCGAACCGGGCGATCGCCCCCGCGCGCAGGTAGTCGCCGTAGGAGAAGCCGCCGGGCACCACCACCGCGTCGACGTCCCTCAGGTCGGCGTCAGCGTGCCACAGGCTGACCGGTTCGGCGCCGACCATCCGCACCGCGCGGGCGGCGTCCACGTCGTCCAGGGTCCCCGGGAAGGTGATGACGCCGATCCGGGTGGTCACGACGGTTCCCGGCTGACGGTCCAGTCTTCGATCACCGTGTTGGCCAACAGCGAGCCGGCGATCTCGGCCAGCGCCGCGTCATCGACGCTGTCGTCGACCTCGAGCTCAAACCTCTTGCCCTGCCGTACATCCGATACGCCGGAATGTCCGAGCCGGCCCAGCGCGCCGACGATCGCCTGACCCTGCGGGTCGAGAATCTCCGCCTTGGGCATCACGTGCACCACCACCCGGGCCACCGGCACTCTCCTCTCGGGTTGATCGACGGCTAACTTTACCGGTGGCGGGTTTAATCGAAGACATGCAACTGACGCATTTCGGCCACTCCTGCCTGCTCGCCGACTTCGACGGCACCCGGGTGCTCTTCGACCCGGGCACGTTCGCACACGGCTTCGAGGGCATCACCGGCCTGGCCGGCATCCTGCTCACCCACCAGCACCCCGACCACGTCGACGTCGCGCGGCTGCCGGCGCTGGTCGAGGCCAACCCGGGTGCCGCGCTCTACGCCGACCCGCAGACCGCCGCCCAGCTGGGGGCGCCGTGGCGGGCGGTGCACGTCGGCGACCGGTTCACCCTCGGCGGGGTGACGGTGCGCGGCGCCGGCGGCCGGCACGCGGTGATCCACCCGGAGCTGCCGATGATCGACAACATCTCCTACCTGGTCGGCGACGGCGACCACCCGGCCCGGTTCCTGCACCCCGGCGACGCGCTGTTCGTGCCCGACGAGCCGGTGGACGTGCTGGCCACCCCGGCGGCGGCGCCGTGGATGAAGATCTCCGAGGCGGTCGATTACCTGCGGGCGGTGGCACCGGTCCACGCGGTCCCGATCCACCAGGCGATCATCGCCCCCGACGCGCGCGGCATCTACCACGGCCGGCTGGCCGAGATGACCGACACCGATTTCCGGGTGCTGCCCGAGGAGAGCGCCGTCGCGTTCTGACCCCGCCCCGGTGGCCGAACGCCCGGGACCCCGGCGCGCGGAGGCGAGTTAGGCGATGTCGGCGGCCGCACCCCGGCCGGCCGCCCGGCCGGAGAAGATACACCCGCCCAGGAACGTGCCCTCCAGCGACCGGTAGCCGTGCACACCGCCACCGCCGAACCCGGCCACCTCGCCGGCCGCGTACAGCCCGGGCAGCGGGGCGCCGCCGGTCCGCAGCACCCGCGAATCCAGGTCGGTCTCCAGCCCGCCCAACGTCTTCCGGGTCAGGATGTGCAGCTTGACGGCGATCAGCGGCCCGGCTTTGCGGTCGGTGAGCCGGTGCGGCGCCACCACCCGGGTGAACCGATCGCCCAGGTAGGCCCGGGCGCCGCGGATCGCGGTGATCTGGCCGTCCTTGCTGAACCGGTTGGCCACCTCACGATCGCGGGCGGTGACCTCGGCTTCGACGGTCGGGTAGTCCAGCGGCGTCACGTCCGGCAACCCGTTCATCGCCGAGACCAGCTCGCGCAGCGAGTCGGCGTGCACGAAGTCGACGCCGCGGTCGACGAACGCCTGCACCGGCGGCGGCGGGCCGGACGTGGCGCGCGAGCGCGCCAGCTGGAAAAGGCTGCGCCCGGTCAGGTCCGGGTTCTGCTCCTGGCCGGAGAGCGCGAATTCCTTCTCGATGATCCGCCGGTTGAGGATGAACCAGGTGTAATCGTGCCCGGAGCGGGCGATATGCTCCAGCGTCCCGAGGGTGTCGAAGCCCGGATACAGCGGCCCGGGCAGCCGTCTGCCGGTGGCGTCCAGCCACAGCGACGACGGCCCGGGGATGATCCGGATGCCGTGGTCGGGCCAGATCGGGTCGTAGTTGGTGATTCCTTCGGTGTAGTGCCACATCCGATCCCGGTTGATCACCCGGGCGCCGGCCGTCTCGGCGATTCCGATCATCCGGCCGTCGACGTGGGCGGGCACCCCGGCCAACAGCTGCGACGGCACCCGACCCATCCGGGTCGGCCAGTTCTGTCGCACCAGATCCAGGTTGCCACCGATGCCGCCGCTGGTGACGATCACCGCCTGAGCGCGAAGCTCGAACTCCCCCATCGCAACCCGTGACGACGCCACCCCGCGCGCGGTGTCGGACGGTTCCAGGACGCTGCCGCGCACCCCGGTCACCACGCCGTCCGCCACGATCAGCTCGTCGACCCGATGCCGGTGGGCGAACGTCACCCGGGCATGGCCGAGCAGCCGGCGGGCGAAGATCTGCACCAGCGCCGGCCCGGTGCCCCAGGTGATGTGGAACCGGGGCACCGAGTTGCCGTGCCCCTGCGCGCCGTAGCCGCCGCGTTCGGCCCAGCCGACCAGCGGGAAGAGCCGCAACCCGCGGTCGTGCAGCCAACGTCGCTTCTCCCCGGCGGCGAAGTCGACGTAGGCGTGCGCCCACTGCCGGGGCCAGTGGTCCTCGTCGTCGCGGTCGAACCCGGCGGTGCCCAGCCAGTCCTGCAGCGCCAGCTCGTGGCTGTCGTGCACGCCGAGCCGGCGCTGCTCGGGGCTGTTCACCAGGAACAGCCCGCCGAACGACCAGTAGGCCTGCCCGCCCAGGTTGGCGCCGTTCTCCTGGTCGACGACGACCACCCGGTTGCCGGCCTCCACCAGCTCGCAGGCGGCCACCAGGCCGGCCAGCCCCGCCCCGACGATGATCGCATCGGCATCCGGCCTGTCACCCATGCCCGCAGAGCCTAGTGCGGCCGACGCATCAACTCGGCAGGACCGCCTCGATGGCGCTGACCACCTCCGGGGCGTCCGGCACCGTCGGCGGGCGGAAGCGGTTGACCACCCTCCCGCCGGGGGCGATCAGGAACTTCTCGAAGTTCCACTGGATGTCGCCGGCCGCGCCGTCGGCGTCGGGGGTCTTGGCCAGCTCGGCGTAGAGCGGGTGTCGGCCCTCGCCGTTGACCTCGGTCTTGGCCAGCAGCGGGAAGGTCACCCCGTAGTTGGTGGAGCAGAAGGTGCGGATCTCCTCGGCGGTGCCGGGCTCCTGGCCGAGGAACTGGTTGCACGGCACACCGATGACGGTCAGACCGCGGTCGGCGTAGTCCTCGGCGAGCCGCTCCAGCGCGCTGTACTGGGGCGTCAGCCCGCATTTGGAGGCGACGTTGACCACCAGCACGGCCCGGTCGGCGTAGTCGGCCAGTGCGGTGGGTTCGCCGTCGAGGGTGGTCAGCGGGATGTCGGTGAGCGTGGTCATGCATCCGACGCTACGCCGGGTCAGACGAAACGGGTCAGCGCTTCGGCGGTGTCGATCATGTGCGTCGGTGCCGCAGCGGCAAGCGTCGCGGCGGACTGCGCACCCCAGGTCACCGCGATGGTGTCCACGCCGGCGGCGCGACCCATCTCGATGTCGACGACCGCGTCGCCCACCACCACCGCTTCCACCGCGTCGACGCCGGTTTCGGCGAGAATGCGGCGCGCCATCTCCGGATCCGGTTTGGAGCGGGTGACGGTGTCGTCGCCGACGACGACGGCGAAGTAACCGTCCAGGCCCAGCTGGCGCAGCGAGGCGACAGCGAACTCGGTCGTCTTGCTGGTTGCGATCGCGCAGATCGCCCGGCTGGTGGTGAGCCGGTCCAGTGCCTGCCGAATCCCTGGGAACGCACGGGTCTTCTGCGGCAGCAGCTCGCGGTAGACCGCCCGATAATCGGCCACCAGCCGCCGGTATTCGTCGTCGTCGTGGCCGGTTCCGGTGACTTCGCGGAAAACCTGTCGCAGCGGCAGACCCATGCGGTCGATGATGTCCTGCGGGTCGACCGCCGGCATCCGGTGGCGGGCAAACGTGGCGGCGAACGCCGCCGTCACGCAGTCGGCCGAGTCGGCGATCGTCCCGTCGAGATCGAAGGCGAACAACGTGTAGGTCATCGAGGATGGCTGCGCCGGAATCAGTCCGTCGGCACGGTCGGCGCGCCGACCCCGGCCGCATCCAGCAACCACGCGTACTGGAACGCGGTCTCCTTCCATCGTTCGTACCGCCCGGAGATCCCGCCGTGCCCCGCGGTCATCTCGGTCTTCAGCAGCACCGGCGCACCGGACGGGTTCGCATGTCGCAGCGCAGCAACCCATTTCGCCGGCTCCACGTAGTAGACTCGGGTGTCGTTCAGTGAGGTCATCGCCAGGATCGCCGGGTAGGGACGCGACGCGACGTTCTCGTACGGCGAGTACGCCTTCATGTATGCGTAGACCTCACTGTCGGCCAGTGGGTTCCCCCACTCGTCCCACTCGGTGACCGTCAGCGGCAGCGACGGGTCCAGGATCGTGGTCAGCGGGTCGACGAACGGCACCTGGGCCAGGATTCCCGCGAACAGCTCCGGCGCCAGGTTGGCCACCGCCCCCATCAGCAGCCCGCCGGCGCTGCCCCCCAGCGCCACCAGATGCCCCGCGGCGCTAACCCCGGAGTCAACGAGATGCCGTCCGGCCGTGACGAAGTCGGTGAACGTGTGCTGCTTCTGCAGCAGCTTGCCG
>NZ_JBYCLB010000611.1:0-6542 GCF_057473705.1 Mycobacterium sp. TH-M15
GGCCGCGCAATCCGGCGCTCACCTCGACAACGCCGACGCGTTAGCCGCCCAGCAACTCGCCGGCGCCGCAGCGAAAACCAGTTCGTCGTGGCAACACCAGCTGGGGCAGTTGATCTATGACTGGAACATGAACATCGTCGCGCCTTTGGAGAATGCGCTGTTCTACCACGGCCACATGCCTAACCCGATGCCGCTCGTCCACGAACTCACGCCACTGTTCGAGCATATCCCCGGAATCGGACCGTACCTGGCCGGCGAATTCGCCTGGTTCGTCTACCACAATTCGCTGCTCCTTCTTCCGCTTGTCGCGGAGGCCGTCGCGGAGGCCCCCGCATTGGCGATAGCCGCCGCCCCCGCGGGGACGGCAGGGCTGGCCGGCCTGGCCGCCGCCGCGCCCGCGGCGACCGTCGTCGCACCCTGGGCCCCCGCCGATCCCGCGCCCCCCCTGTTGCCGGCCGTCGGCTCGGCCCCGGCCACGGCGGTTGCCACAGCCTCGTCGATGTCACCGGCGGCCGCGCCCTCGCCGCCGGCGAGTGCTATGACCAGTTCGCCGCCGACGACACCTCCGGCGCCGCCGCCCGCCCCCGGACCGGGTTTCCCTCCGCCCTTCCTGGTAGGTCCTCCAGGAGCCGGGATCGACTCGAACATGCCTGCCGGTTCCAGCGCCAGGAGCCAATCCCCCAGACCGGGTGCTTCTACGCCGGATACGACCGTCTCGGTGCGGGACCGGGTTCGGCGGCGACGGGCCAAGAGGCGCAGCCACGGCGATGAGTTCATGGAGATGAACATCGAGGTCGCCCCGGACTGGCGAGTTCCGCAGCGTGAGCAGCCGATCGCCTCGACGGTGGCCGCCAACCAGAGGGCCGGGCCGCTGGGGTTTGCCGGCACGGCGCAGAAGGACAAGACGGTCGGGCCGGCCTCGGGTTTGACCACGCTCGCCAGTCACCCGTTCGGCGGGAGCCCGACGGCGCCGATGGTACCGGGCAGCTGGACTCCTTGTGGTCCGCTACCTGGGTGATCCAGTGACGGTGTGACGATGGCGCGGATTTGCGGCCGCCACCGGGCGCGGGCGTGGTTTGACGGCCGGGATGGCCCGCCGCTGTTAGGGTGGCCGCCCCGCTGACGGCGAAGGCAAGGGGGTGGCAGGTTCTCACCGCCGCACGGGCTTAGTCGGCTGGCCTGCGCAGCTGGTCGTCGAGATCCTGCCATTGGCGCGCGCGCCCGCCGTCTCTAACCGAATTTTCTTCATTTGTGGATGGTTGGGCTACCTTCGCGGTGGCTAAATACCGGGATACGGCCGCGCCTGCCGATACATTGGACTCGCCGACCGGGCAAGCAGCCCGCTACACGGGATGGGACGAACATGGCGGATGGCACGACAGCGGCGATCGGGCTGTCGGTCGGCGCCACCGCCTTGGCGGCGGTCACCGCGGAGCACACCGTTACCCGGCGCCCGGTGCTCACCCGGTACGACGCCCACCCGCCGCGGATCGGGACCGCCGCGGAGAACCCGGATGCCCCGGACATCGACGAGCCGGGCGTGGTGTTCGCCGACTTCGTCGACCGGGTCGGCGACCCGGAACCGGTTCCGGGCAGTGACGGGTCCACGCAGGCTGCCGAAGGGCTGCTCGGCGAGACGCTGCACGCGCTGGCCTACCTGTCGACCCGCGGATATCCGCTGCCGCCGGCGGTGGCGGTGGCCCATCCGGCGCACTGGCCGCCCGAAGCGGTGGATGGCCTGCGGGCCGGGTTGGCCGAGATCCCCGACTGGTCGCAGCACCCGGTGTCGGTGGTCTCCGATGTCACCGCGGCGCTGACCGCGCTGCAGGCCAGCCCGGGTCTGCCGGCCGGCGGGATCATCCTGGTCTGTGACCTGGGTGGCAGCGGCTCCAGCATCACCCTGGTCGACGCCGGCAACGGGTATCGACCGATCGGCGCGACGGTACGCCATGCCGCGCTCTCCGGTGAGTTGATCGACCAAGCGCTGCTGAACTACGTGGTGGACGACCTGACCGCCAGCGGGTCGCTGAACGGGACGTTGGCGATCGGCTCGTTGAACCGGCTGCGCAACCAATGCCGTGACGCCAAGGAACAGCTGTCGACCAACACCGTGACCGAGCTGCCCGTCGACCTCCCCGGGTACCACGGCGAGGTCTGGCTGACCCGCGCAGAGCTCGACGGGGTGATCCACGGACCGCTCGGCGGGTTCATCACCGCGGTAGAGGAGACGTTGCAGCACAATCAAGTCCCGGTGTCCGACCTGTCGGCGGTGGTGACGGTCGGGGGCGGCGCCAACGCTCCGGCGGTCACCACCGGGCTGGGAGAGCACTTCGGTGTCACCGTCATCAGCTCGCCGCGACCGGAGCTGGCCGCAGCGGTCGGCGCCGCGCTGGGCGCCACGCATGCTCCCGGTGTGCCGCCCGCGGCGGCGCCGTGGCCGCCGGTGTCGGCCGCTCCGGTCCCCGCTGCTCCCGCGGCTGCGGGTCCGCCGCCGGTGCCGTCCGACGCGATGTCGGCTCCGCCGGGATGGCCGGTCGACCTGGGGGCCTCGCCGGGTACGGCTGCCGCCGGGGTGATCCCGCCGCCGCCGTCGTGGCCAGCCGAACGCGAGCCGTTCCCGGGCTCACGCGCCCCGGAGCGCGCGTCCTGGCGTCGGGGGCCGTTGGCGGTGATCCTGGTGTGCGCCGTGGCGGTGCTGATCGCCGGTGTGCTTGCGGTCGTCGTCCTGCGGCACGCGGCCAGCACCGGACCCGGGACGATGCCGGCGACCACCGAGACCAGCACCTCTCAGGCGCCCGCTCCGCCTCCGCTTGCTCCACCGTCGTTGAGCCAGCACCCGGTCTTCCCCGAGGTCCCGGCGATCCCTCCGGTACCGGAGTCGGCGCCGGAGCCCGAACCGGAGATCTCCGAAGCGCCGGCCAGTCCGTAGCGAGGTGGCTTCCGTGGCCTCTGGCCACCCAGTCGGCTCCGTGGCCTCTGGTCACCCAGTCGGCTCAGTGGCCTCTGGCCACCCAGTCGGCGTAGTGCGCCATCTCGTCGCGCACCCGGGTGGTCTCGCCGTGCCCGGTGTAGACCACCGTCTCCGGCGGCAGGGCGCCCAGCCGCTCCGATATCGACGCCAAGATGGTCGGGAAGTCGGAGAAAGAGCGTCCGGTGGCGCCCGGCCCGCCGCAGAACAGGGTGTCGCCACTGATGACGGCGTGCAGGTCGGGCGCGTACCAGCAGACCGAACCGGGGGAGTGGCCGGGGGTGTGCAGGGCGCACAGTTCGGTCCCGGCGACGTGCAGCGTCTGGCCGTCGTTCACCGGGTGAAAGTCGCTGTCCGGGTGCGTCATCCGCCACAGCATGTGGTCGGCGGGATGCAGCAGCACCGGGGCGTCGAAGGTCTGGCCCAGCTCGGGTGCGACGGTGATGTGGTCGTTGTGGCCGTGCGTGCACACCACCGCCACCACCCGGCGACCGCCGACCGCGGCCACGATCGGTTCCGCGGTGTGGGCGGCGTCGAAGACCACCACCTCGGAGCCGGCGCCGACGATCCAGACGGTGTTGTCGACTTCCCAACTGCCGCCGTCGAGTTCGAAGACACCGTGGGTGACCACCCGCTCGATGCCGCTGGTCGCGCCCCCGGTCACAGCATCACCACCGATCGCAGCACCGCGCCGCCGTGCATCTTGGCGAACGCCGACTCGACGTCGCCGGGGCCGATCCGTTCGGAGACGAACCTCTCCAGCGGCAACCGGCCCTGCAGATACAGGCTGATCAGGGTGGGGAAGTCGCGCTCGGGCAGGCAGTCGCCGTACCAGGACGACTTCAGCGATCCGCCGTGCGAGAACAGGTCGATCAGCGGCATCTCCAGTCGCATCTCCGGCGACGGAACACCAACCAGCACAACGGTTCCAGCCAAGTCCCGGGCGTAGAACGCCTGCTTCCAGGTCTCCGGGCGGCCCACCGCGTCGATCACCACGTCGGCACCGAAGCCGTCGGTGAGATCCTGGATGGCCTGCACGACTGCGCCGTCATCGGCCTGGTCGGCCCGGACGGTGTGGGTGGCGCCGAATTCGCGGGCCCAGCCCAGCTTGGTGGCATCGGTGTCGACGGCGATGATCCGCTTGGCGCCGACCAGCCGGGCCCCGGCGATCGCGGCATCGCCGACACCGCCGCAGCCGATCACCGCGACCGTGTCGTCGCGGGTGACCGCACCGGTGTTGATCGCCGCACCCAGCCCGGCCATCACCCCGCAGCCGAGCAGCCCGGCCACCGCCGGATTGGCGCCCGGGTCGACTTTGGTGCACTGCCCGGCGTGCACCAGGGTCTTGTCGGCGAACGCGCCGATGCCCAGCGCCGGGGTGAGCTCGGTGCCGTCGGTCAGCGTCATCGGAGTCGACGCGTTGAAGGTGTCGAAGCAGTACTGCGGCCGGCCGCGTCGGCACGCCCGGCACTGACCGCAGACCGCGCGCCAGTTCAGGATGACGAAGTCGCCGGGGGCCACCGAGGTGACGCCCGGGCCGACGGCCGCCACCGTGCCGGCCGCCTCGTGGCCGAGCAGGAACGGGTAACTGTCGTTGATGCCGCCGTCGCGATACATCAGGTCGGTGTGGCAGACCCCGCAGGCGGTCACGTCGACCACCACGTCGCCCGGACCGGGGTCGGGGATCACCACGTCCACCAGCTCGACCGGTTCGCCTTTGCTCCGGGAGATCACGCCGCGCACTGTCTGGCTCATGCGGGCCAACTTACTAAAGACCGGCGCGTGCCGTAATCAGGCTAACGTTGTCGGCGATGACAGAACTCGACGACGCTCAGACCGAGGAGACCGCCGAAGCCTTCGCCGGCCGGATGATCACCATGATCGACGACGCGGCCGCGACGCTGCTGGTGAGCATCGGGCACCAGACCGGCCTGTTCGAGACGCTGGCCGGCCTGCCGCCGGTCACCAGCGAGGGGTTGGCCACCGCGGCGGGGCTCAACGAGCGCTACGTCCGGGAGTGGCTGGGCGGGATGGTCACCGCCCGCATCGTCGACTACCAGCCGGAGTCGGCCAGCTATGCGCTGCCGCCGCAGCGGGCCGCGGCGCTGACCCGGGTGGCCCAGGAACGCAACCTGGCGGTGATCGCGCAGTACATCCCGATGCTGGCCGAGGTGGAGCAGGGGATCGTCGCATGCTTCCGGCACGGCGGTGGGCTGCCGTACAGCGCGTTCCCACGCTTCCACACGCTGGCTGCCGAGCAGAGTGGGCAGGCCTTCGACGCCGCCCTGGTCGACATGGTGCTGCCGCTGGTCGACGGCCTGCCGGAGTGGCTGCGCCGGGGCGCCGAGGTGGCCGACATCGGCTGCGGCAGCGGCCATGCCGTCAACCTGATGGCGCAGGCGTTTCCGGCCAGCCGGTTCACCGGAATCGACTTCTCCGAGGAGGCGGTGGCTGCCGGGGCGGCCGAGGCCGCGCGGCTGGGCAACTCCAACGCCATCTTCGTGCGCGCGGACCTGAACGAGCTCGACGCCGCGGCGGACTACGACCTGATCACCGCCTTCGACACCATCCACGACCAGGCCCAGCCGACTCTTGTGCTGGCCAACGTCTTTCGCGCGCTGCGTCCCGGCGGGACCTTCCTGATGGCCGATATCAAGGCATCCAGCAACCTGGAGGACAACGTCGGCATCCCGATGACGACGTACATGTACGCCGTTTCGACGATGCACGGCATGACGGTGTCGCTGGCGCTCGACGGCGAGGGGCTGGGCACGGCCTGGGGTGAGCAGCGGGCACGGGCGATGCTCGCCGCGGCCGGCTTCGGTGAGGTGCGGGTCGCCGAGATCGACCGAGACCCGCGCAACTACTACTACATCGGCCGCAAGTGAGCGTGCGCCCGTCGGCGCTCGACGTTCTCGACGACTGGCCGGTGCAGACCGCCGCCGGTGCAGTGATCGGCCCGCACGGCATCCTGGCCGGCCACGGCGACCTTACCCGGCCGTTCTACCTGGCGTCGGTGACCAAGCCGCTGGTGGCGCGGGCGGTGCAGGTGGCCGTCGAGGAGGGGGCGGTCGAGCTGGACACCCCGGCCGGGCCGCCGGGATCCACGGTGCGACACCTGCTGGCGCACGCGTCCGGCCTGGCGCCGCACTCCGAACGCACGCTCGGGAAGCCCGGCACCCGCCGGGTCTACTCCAACTACGGCTTCGGGGTGCTGGCCGAGACGGTGCAGCGGGCGACCGGCATCGAGTTCGGCCGTTACCTGGCCGAGGCGGTCTGCGAACCGCTCGACCTAGCGGCCACCCGGCTCGACGGCGGCGCGGCGGCGGCCGGATTCGGTGGCACCTCGACGGTCGCCGACCTGGCCGTGTTCGCCGCGGACCTGCTGCGGCCGGCGACGGTCTCGGCCGAGCTGCACGCCGAGGCGGTCGCCGTGCAGTTTCCCTGCCTGTACGGGGTGCTGCCCGGATACGGCGTGCAGCGGCCGAACGACTGGGGACTCGGATTCGAGATCCGGGACGGGAAGTCGCCGCACTGGACCGGGGCGTCGAACTCGTCGCGAACCTACGGCCAC
>NZ_JBYCLB010000612.1:0-1998 GCF_057473705.1 Mycobacterium sp. TH-M15
AGCGAGTCCGCCTGCGCAACCACGCACCCGTGTTCGATGTTGCAGGTGGCGCCCAGCTGCCGCAGCCCCGACTGGTGCATGTCGAGCGGCCGGGAGCCGATGGCGTCACCGCCGGGCAGCGCGACTCTGGCCCGTTTGCAGCGACCCACCAGCGGACCGAGCACGCACACCGACGCGCGGAACTGGCGCACCGCGGCGAAGTCGGCGTCATATTTGGGCTCGTCCGGCGAGGTGATCCGCACGGTCGAACCGTCCAGCTCGACGGTGGCACCCAGTCCGCGCAGCACCTCGGCCATCAACGGCACGTCGAGGATGTCCGGGCAGTTGGTGATCGTGCTGGCCCCTTCGGCCAGCAGGGCGGCGGCCATCAGCTTGAGCACGCTGTTCTTCGCTCCGCCGACACCGACCTCACCCGCCAGCCGGCTGCCGCCGGTAACGATGAAACGCTCACCCACGCCGATGAGTGTAATGAGGGTTATCGGGCTGCACGCCGGTACGCAGCGCGCAAGATCTGCGTGTCGGCACCGGCGTCGCCGGCCCCGCCGAGCAGCGCGAACAGCGCGAACAGCGGATTGGCGGCCATCGGGCACCGCGCTGCAGGTCAAGCCGGAGATGTGGCCGGCAACCCGGGCCGAGTTCGACGAGTACTGGTGGCGCAGCATCGACGAACTCACCGTCGATGACACGGTCCGCAGCTTCATCCACCAACTGATGCACGGCGGTAGCGCCCCGCTGTGGATCCGGCTCGGCATGCCGCTGAACCGCTGGGTGACCCGGGGTTGCTGCCGGCGCGGGTCCGCGAGCAGTTGCACTGGTCGTGGAGCGCAACCGACCAACGGCTCTTCGATCTATTCATGACGGTGCTGCCCCCGGTCTACCGGCTGGTGCCGCGGTGGCTGCGCTGGCTGCCGTGCAGCTACCACCTGCGGGACATGCGCCGCCGGTTGTCCGGCGGACGCGGGTTGGTCGACCCGCGCGACCGGCCCGACGCCGCCTGACCCGACACTGCCAGCGGGCCGGTACGGTTTCGGTATGGCGGTGCATATCACCCGGGTCTACACCCGGACCGGCGACGACGGGACCACCGGGCTCAGCGACTTCTCCCGGGTGCCGAAGACCGACTCCCGGCTGGTCGGCTACGCCGACATCGAGGAGGCGAACGCCGCGATCGGGGTCGCCATCGCGCTGGGCAGACCCGACGAGGCCATCACGGCGACCCTGCTGCAGATCCAGAACGACCTGTTCGACGCGGGGGCGGATCTGGCCACGCCGATGGTCGACAACCCCGAACACCCGCCGCTGCGCATCGTCCAGGACTACATAGACCGGCTCGAGGCATGGTGCGACAGCTACAACCAACGCCTGCAGCCGCTGAACTCCTTCATTCTGCCGGGTGGATCGCCGCTGTCGGCGCTGCTGCACGTCGCCCGCACCGCGGTCCGCCGCGCCGAGCGATCGGCGTGGGCGGCCGTCGACGCCCAGCCGGACACCGTCAGCGTGCTGCCGGCCAAGTACCTGAATCGGCTCTCGGACCTGATGTTCGTGCTGTGTCGGCTGGCCAATCCGGACGGCGACGTGCTCTGGCGGCCCGGCGGCGACCGCACCGACCGGCCCGGCGAATAGCCGGCACTCAGAGTCCGGGCCGACGGGCCCGCGGTGACGGGCGGGCTTCCAGCCAGGCCAGAAACGCGGTGAGCGCGCCGCGGTCCAGGGCGATCTCGAAGCCCACTTCGCGGTCCTCGCCGATGTCGTGCAGTTGGAGCACGACGATCTCCTCGGTCATGATGTCGAACTCGTCGCCGCGAGGTGGGCGCCGGGAGACGATCTCCAGGCCCCGCCGGCTGAGCCGGCGGTCAGGCCAGAGCCGCACGCTGGACAGCCGGTAGTACGCGGCCTCGCCGCCGCGGTAACGCACCACGCCGTGCCGCCAGCCCTGGCCGCCGACCGCCGGAATGTCCCGCAGGATCGCGGCGATCCCGCCCTGGCGCAGCTCCCACA